>JAGBGT010000061.1 GCA_017935865.1 Ruminococcus sp.
CTTGCATGGCGCCTAAAGTAAACGTCGACCTCCGGTCGACCTTGGGGCGCCGCCCCAAACCCTGCCAGAGGCGCTGCCTCTGGACTCTGCCAAAGGGGCATTATCCCTTTGGAAACCCGATGTTGTCGGCTGCGCCGATATGGGGCGCTGCCCCATACCCTGCCAGAGGCGCTGCCTCTGGACTCTGCAAAAGGGGCATTGCCCCTTTTGAAACCCGACGTTGTCGGCATTTTTCAGTTATTCTTGAATCTCTGCAAAAATTGCTTTGTCCTCTCGGAAGCATTGTCGCCGAAAAGCTGCTCCGGCGCGCCCTCCTCGGCTATAACTCCGCCCTCCATGAAAATAATATGATCGGCAACATCCCGCGCAAATCCCATTTCATGGGTAACTATGACCATAGTCATCCCATCTGCGGCAAGCTCTTTGATGACCTTCAAAATCTCCCCGGTAAGCTCCGGGTCAAGGGCTGAAGTCGGCTCATCGAAAAACAGCATCTCCGGATCAAGCGCAAGAGCACGGGCTATGGACACGCGCTGCTGCTGACCGCCGGACAGCTCGCAGGGATAAGATTTCGCCTTTTCCGAAAGTCCCATCTTTTTCAGCAGCTCCATTGCAGTCTTTTCCGCCTCTTCCCTGCTCTTTTTAAGCACGCGGATAGGCGCCTCCGTTATATTCCTGAGGACGCTCATATGAGGGAACAGGTTAAAATTCTGGAACACCAGCCCGATATTCAAGCGTATCTTGCGCAGTGTCTCCTTGGAGGCATAGACTGTTTTTCCCTTTTCGTTTTTCTCCAGCATCTCCATTCCGCAGACGCATATGCTTCCGCCGCTTGCCTTTTCGAGCTGATTTATACAGCGGAGAAGCGTGGATTTTCCGCTTCCTGATGGACCGATGACCGCAAGCACCTCGCCTTTTTCCACAGTAAACGATATATCTTTCAGAACTTCCGTTGAGCCGAAGCTCTTCGACAGATTCCTGACTTCCAGCATTGCCATGCCAAGCCCTCCTTATTTGTAATAGTTCAGCCGCTTTTCCACATAGGACGCAGCCAGGGTAATTACCATAGAGAAGATCAGATAGAATCCGCCTGCGATAAACATTGGCGTAAGCGAGCTATAGGTGTTCATCATCTGTCTCGCCTTGGCGGTTATCTCGATATAGCTGATAACTCCTGCCAGGGACGTATCCTTGACCAGAGTGATTATCTCGTTGGAGCTGGCAGGAACGACCCGCTTCACCACCTGCGGAAGAATGACATGGAAAAATGTCTGTCCCTTTGTCATGCTCAGGGAGGCGGCAGCCTCGTACTGTCCCTTTGGAATGGACTCGATGCCTCCGCGGAAGATCTCCGCAAAATAGGCGGCATAGTTCAGAGTAAACGCCACGATGATCGTATTGAACAGGTAGTTTTCCGACCTGACATCGAAAATGTTGAGAAATCCCTGCATGAACTCCGGCAACCCGTCCATTTGCCGGAGCTTGGGCAGCGCATAGCATACGGCAATGATCTGTAACATAAGAGGCGTGCCTCTCATAATAAGTATGTAGATATTCGTGATCCAGGAAATCGGCTTGAATCTGCACATTTTCAGCATCGCGACGATCATTCCGAGGGGCACGGAAAACAGCAGTGTAAACCCGAAAACCTTTAATGAGGGAACAACGTATTTCACCAAAATCTGAACAACGTTAACTATTTCTTCCCACGACATTTAGCAACTCTCCCATTATTTTATTCGTCCAGGACAGACATCATCATTTTTTTCAGCTCTTCATCTTTCATCTTGTACTCGCTCCTGCTGTACTGGGCGTCGGTAACATCCCACAGCACCGGGCACATCTGGCGTTCGTAGGCAGCCCTGCACACGGATGAAACGTAGAGCCGTACCGATTCCGGGTCTTTGTTATTTACGGGGCAGCCGTACTCGCCGATTATTACCGGGATGCCGTTGTCCACGTAGGTGGATTTCATCATATCCATGTTTTTCTCCAGCTCGGCGATCTCGGCGTCCGTGCCCCAGGTGTAGTCAGCCAAGCCCCAGTCTGCGTCCTTCTCCAGAATGGCAAAAGTAGACGGCGTGTAGTAGTGGACGGAAACGGCGCATCTTCCGGCAGGATCGTCCGGCATTTTGAACAGCGGATCGCAGGTCAGCTCGACGTCCGTATTATAACCGGAAATAAGCAAATGCCGCTTCTTGTTTTTTCCGCCGGAATCGCGGACGATGTCCACGAAAGTCTGGTTGACCTCGTTTACCAGGGCATAGGATTCATCCTTTCCCACAGTTCCTCCCCAGCGGTTCCAGAGGCTGTTCCAGCCCAGCTCCTCGTTCTGCGACTCGAATATCAGGTGGTCGCCGTAGTCCTTGAACTCCTTGCTGACCTGCTCCCAGATCTCCGAGTACTTCTTCATGACATTTTCCTTGTCCTCGGGCATTTTCTCCAGCCATCCGCCGTCCCAGTGGAGATTGATTATAACGTACATATCGCTGTCCAGCGCCCAATCCACGGCTTTTCTGACCTCAGCGGCGTACTCCTTGCTGATCTTATTGTCGTCGCTCATCATGTTCGACCACGCCACGGGAACTCTCAGCGTGCCGAAGCCCTCGTCGGCATAGCCCTGTATAAGCTCCTTAGTCACGTCAGGACTTCCCCACGCCTGCTCATAATTATCCGGAGTTTCGCCGTTTATCCAGTCTCCGCAGGATTCGTATGTATTTCCCAGATTTATTCCGATACCCATATCGCGGACAAGCTCCATTGTAGAGATATCGCGCATTTCGCCGCCCTTTGGCTCTTCGCCGCAGGAAACGGACACGGAAAGCATAATAGCCGCAACAGCAGCCGACAATATTTTTTTCATACTATTCTCCTCCTGGAAATATTATCCGGTAACGCCTCACAAAAAAATGCCTCTGCATTGCAGAAGCATAAAAAATCCGCCTTGCCGTTCATATAGCGCATAAAACCCGCACGAAGCAGGTGGGTAACCGCCCGAGTGCTTCACGCTCCCTTCTTCCTCTCAAGACGAGCGGGAGGTCTGCAATCCACAGCCGGAGCTAATTTCCCTAATATGATGTGTTGGATTATAAAAAACTATATTGTATCGAACAAGGCAGAAATCTTATCTGAAGTATGTATACATTATAACATACATTCTATAAAAAATCAAGTGTTTTTGTGAAATTTTATTATTTTTTTTTGGACTCCTTCTCAGTCCTCGCACTCCATCTCCGCCATTGCATCCTCCATTCTTTCCAGGAAAAAGGCGGATACGCGGTCGTATTCGTCCTCATCGTCAATAGAGGCAAGAACTTCCTCCTCGTCCTCGTAGACGGATTTGAGAATAACCAGATCGCAGTCGGCATTGAGATAGTCGTCATCCTCGATAGCAGGTATCATCGCGTAGTACTGCTCGCCGTCAAGCTCTACAGCATCCACAAGCTCGAAATTCTTCTTATGACCCTCGCTGTCCACAAGCTCATACAGCTCCGGTGTATATTCGTTCATATGTATATATCCTTTCCGGCGGTCGCCCTTTGATATACTTATTATACACCATCAGCGCCGAAATTGCAAGAAGAAATTTAAGGCAAGGGCATACTTTACGGCTCGACCTCCACTGCCCTGCCCTCTCTCAGGCTTGCCTGGCAGTCGATATAGCGCTGATTTCTGCTGCCCCGGAATTTTATCTCCCAGTCCTTTTCCTCCAGGATGAACGGCCCGTCCACAAGAAAATCCGTGACCTCCAGCAGCTTTCCGAAATGATTTTTTTCACGGTCTCTGTACAGTTGCTCAAAGGTATAACCGGTATATGTGACGATGTTAAGCCCCAGAGACCTTATCTGCCTGCCAAGCTCCCAGAGAGCCTCTGCCTGACAGAAAGGCTCTCCTCCGCTGAACGTTACGCCGTCCAGCAGAGGATTGCCCTGAATTTTTTTCAGCAGCTCGTCGGTGTCAGCCCATTCTCCGCCCTCCGGGTCATGAGTGCCGGGATTATGGCAGCCCCTGCATTTATGCGGACAGCCCTGGGTGAACACGGTAAATCTTATTCCGGGACCGTCAACGATCGAATCATTGACAGTTCCGGCTATTTTCAGCCTCATCCCGACACCTCAGACGCCGTGCTTCACTCTGTCGTGCTCCTCCGCACGCTTGCCGTTGTTGAAGCGGTCGAGAGTTCCCACAAGATAGCCTGTAATGCGGCGTATGCGGTCAAATGCGACGCTGTCCGTGTGTTCTCTGCGTCCGCAGCAGGGACATACATCGCCGATAATTCCAGTGAATCCGCAGCAGGGGTCGCGGTCTACAGGGTGATTTATCGCGCCGTAGCCGATTCCTGATTCTTTCATGCAGCGGACGATCTTCTCAAATGCCGCAAGATTCTCCAGCGGATCGCCGTCCAGCTCGATATAGCTGATGTGACCGGCGTTTGTCAGCTCATGATAGGGAGCTTCTATCTTTATCTTCTCATATGCGCTGATCGGATAGTAGACCGGCACATGGAATGAGTTCGTGTAGTAATCGCGGTCGGTCACACCCTCGATTACGCCGTATTTTTTAGCGTCCATGCGGACAAAGCGTCCGGAAAGTCCCTCCGCCGGGGTTGCAAGGAGCGAGAAGTTAAGTCCGGTGCGCGCCGACTCCTCGTCCAGCCGCTTTCTCATTGACGTAACGATCTCCAGACCAAGCTCGCGCGCCTCCTCGCTCTCGCCGTGATGCTTGCCGATAAGAGCCTTCAATGTCTCTGCCAGACCGATAAAGCCCACGGAAAGTGTGCCGTGCTTCAGGATCTCGCCTATGGTATCGTCCGGTTCAAGCTTGTCCGAGTCTATCCAGATCCCCTGTCCCATAAGGAACGGGAAATTTCTCACGCGCTTCTGGCACTGGATGCGGAAACGGTGCATAAGCTGCTCGATGGCGAGATCCATCATCTCCTCCAGCTTATCGAAAAACAGTCCTACGTTGTGATTCGCCTTGATAGCAAGCCTTGGGAGATTGATCGACGTGAAGCTGAGGTTTCCTCTGCCTGTGACGATCTCCCGGCTCTTGTCGTAATTATTGCCGATAACACGCGTCCGGCAGCCCATATACGCGATCTCCGTATCTGGGTCGCCCTCCTTATAATACTGGAGATTGAAAGGTGCGTCGATAAATGAGAAATTCGGGAAAAGACGCTTTGCCGATACCCGGCAGGCAAGCTTGAAGAGGTCGTAGTTCGGGTCGGTGGGATCGTAGTTCACGCCCTCCTTGACCTTGAATATATGTATGGGGAAAATCGGTGTTTCGCCGTTTCCGAGACCAGCCTCTTGAGCGAGAAGCACGTTCTTGATGACCATTCTTCCCTCCGGGGAGGTATCAGTGCCGTAGTTTATGGAGCTGAACGGAGTCTGTGCGCCTGCACGGCTGTTCATCGTATTGAGATTATGAACGAGAGCCTCCATAGCCTGATATGTAGCTCTGTCAGTCTCTCTCACGGCATTTTTCACCGCGAACGCCTGGATCTTCTCCACATTTTCAGCCGAAGCATATTTCAGAAGCAGTTCCTTTTCTTTATCCTGATAGCCGTTGTCGTTGGCGAGAACAGGTACAAGACCGTAATTCTCCTTGATCTCCTTTGCAATCGACTTAGCCGTCTCGTATTCATCATCCACACCGTCGTAAAGAGAAAGCGCCCGGGCAATATTCTGGTTATATCTGGAGGCGTATGTTTTCTTTACGCCGTCAGCCATTGCATAATCAAAGGTAGGGATGCTCTGCCCACCGTGCTGGTCGTTCTGGTTAGACTGAATGGCGATACACGCAAGCGCCGAGTAGCTGGAAATATCGTTCGGCTCTCTGAGGTAGCCGTGACCTGTTGAAAAGCCGTTGTGGAACAGTTTTTTCAGGTCGATCTGAGTACACGTTGTAGTCAGCGTGTAGAAATCAAGGTCATGTATGTGAATATCGCCGTTTCTGTGAGCCTTTGAGTGCTTCTGTTCAAGGACATACATACCATAGTATTCCTTTGCGGAAACAGAGCCGTATTTCAGCATAGTTCCCATAGCCGTATCGCCGTCGATATTTGCATTTTCGCGCTTAATATCACTGTCCTTGGCGTCGCTGAACGTCAGCTCATTGAGCACGCACATCAGATTTGTTTTCATTTCTCTTGACCTTGTGCGCTCGTAGCGGTACAGGATATACGCCTTTGCAGTTTTAGCGTGACCTCTTTCGATCAGCACCTTTTCCACCAGATCCTGAATTTCTTCGACCGTGGGTATCTTCCCCGGATTCTGCTGTTCGTAGAGGGTGCAGACGTCGGCTGCAACCTCCATGGCTGTAGTCATGTCCGTGCCGCCGCAGGACTGAGCCGCCTTGAATATAGCGTTAGCTATTTTTTCAACGTTAAACGGGACTTTTCTTCTGTCTCTTTTTATGATGTGAATTATCATTTGCCGGAACCTCCAAACACAATATATTGTATCAGCCTTTCTCTATCTTATATAAGTATAATCCAAAAAGCCTCTGTTGTCAATTGTAGAAAAACACAGCAAATTCTCTATAATTGCCGTATTTTTTATGCACTTTTCACTGTCAGAAGTTTTCAACAGTCGTTTCGGGCTATATAGCGTGCTTTTGGCGTTCTATTGTTGAAAGTCAAAAGAGACCACAATATATTGTAGTCTCCTTTTTAAAATATTATGAAACATGAGTTAAAATATAATCCGAAATCACTTTCAGTCCCTCCTCCGAGAGAGACAGCGTCTCATATGACCAGTAAACCTCCGCCAGCTTGCCCTCCTCCGATTTCAGCGCGGTGTTGGTGTCAATGCAGTAAACTCCGAGAGTATTGCACATCGCCAGTAGCTGGGTGTTGAATGTGTTGACCTTTTCATTCGAGACCGTGTCAGAATCGTAAATAACAGGCGGCAACTGCATAACGTATATCTTCGTGGACGGCAGCGATGTATGAAGATTATTTACAAAAGTCGTGTAATTGGCGATCATCTCGTCGCTGTCGGACGTTCCCAGATCGCTGCCCAGCATAATATAGAGCACCGACGGTTTCTTATCCTTGACGATCTCGTATGGCGTAAGATAGCCGAAACTGCTCTCCACCTTTGCCGAGTTGCAGGCTGCGGCGGTGAGCTGCGGATTTGTAAATACATTTGCCTCCGCAAACTTGCCGTAGCTTTTCATCCCGGCAAGAATATTATCGGTCACAAGGCAGCAATCCTCGAAATATGAGCTGTTTTGCTCCTCCGACTCCGGAACCGGATTGACCACCAACGAAGAATTTGTATTCTCCGTGGGAGTCGTATTATCCCCCGCGATCCCCGTCTCATCCGAACCTGCGGCATCCGTAGTCTCTTGTTTTCCCTCATTTTCCAGCTCCGCGATAGTTTTGTCAAATTCATCAACAAAAAAGTCGTCATTGACGTTTGCCGCGATCATATATATAATAAAGCAAGCAGCAAATCCCAATATGAAAATAACGACCAGCGTTCCGAAGCGGAATCTGAATTTAGGTTTACGTCTCTTTTTTGTTCCTTTTCGCTGAACAGTTCTCCCTTTTTCCATACACACTCTCCGACCTCAGCCAACGCAGCGCCGCACCGGATCGCCCGGCGTCGTTGTCCCGATGATATTCGTGCACGGCACAAATTGACCATTCGGTTCTTGTGCCGTGCTGTCTATATATATTATACCTTTTTTTCCGGAATATTGCAAGTCTTTTTCTGTTTTTTTCCTTGCTGCCCTGTCAGCGCGAGAACTCCTCGATAAATTCGCCGGAAACATATCCCACCTTGTCCTCATATTTTATCTCACACCAGCCGTCAGTCTCGCCGTAGACATCGACAAGCACGCCCTTATCCAGTTGTCCGATGATCTTTGCTTCGGTAGACGGCGCTTCCCTGACGTTAAGAGGATCTTTTTCGGTATTGACCTTGCCCACAAACAGCGGATCATCGTCATCAGCCTTCGTCGGCTCGGAAGTGTCTTTCAGCTTGCTGACGTAGCTGTTGAATCCGAGGTTCACGCTTCCGGAGCTGTCCTTTGCCGCCCAGGCGTCATAAGAGCTGCTGAGCTTCTCTTTCCAGGTCTTTTCCGTAGAAGTTTTCAGATCGTTGTAGCTCAGCTTTTCCGTGTAGGTGAACACGGGAGTAAGCGCGCTGCAATATTTCTCATAATCCTTTTTGAACTGCTCCGCCGAAACCTTTTTGCCCTTGACATAATAGGTATCGCCACTGGATGACTGCTCTATGCGGAACTCCTCCGTTGTTGTGCCTCCGGGACAGCTTATGCTGCTTATCGCCATTACAGTTATACCGGCGTCGCCGTCGCTGATAGGATAGATATAGACATATTTGCCGTTATTCTTATAGAGAGTCATATAGAACGAATCGGCGTTGGACGACGGACGGTTGAGATCCATATCCGCGTTATAATTATGCCACATGAGGATATCATTTGTCATATAATCGTCCGTGTAGTATTTGCTGCTCTGCTCCAGCTTGCCGTTATTCTCCTCCCAGACGGCAAAAGCGTGGCAGGCGTGCGCACCTGTTACGGCAGGTCCTACAACAAACTCCGGCTTTCCGTCCATGTTCATATCCTGGAACCAGAAATAGAAGTCGTCCTTGACGCCGTACTCTTCTGTCATATATTTTACCCAAACCGAGAAGTTGTCGTAGATCGCGTTTACGATGTCCGGATATCTTTCGGGAGCTTCGATGACGATAGTCGGGAGAACCAGATCTGCAACATTGCCGTCGGCATCTGTCTCAAACTTTATCTCGCGGCTTATTGTTGTATCCTCGCCTCCGTCGTCGGGGCTGACTGTAATTGTATATTTTCCCTCTTCAAGGAAGAACGTAACTTTTCCGTCCGATGTCGTTGAGCCTGCGCCCAGACCTGTCCCCTCAGAATCCGCCTTATTAGCTGTAACTTCGCCGGTAAAGGTTGAACCGTCGTCGTACTCCACACTGATTTTAACGTTACCGCTCTTTATCTGAGCCTTTTCCAGCTCCTTGACAGCCTCCTCCGTGAGAGTGAAAAGGCTGGTCGTCTTTTCTCCCAGGAATTTCAGATCGGCGCCATCCGCCGGAGTCTCCCCCTGATTTTTCAGGTCTGACATTGCCGATGTCAGCGCGTCATAGAAGCCGCTGCCGCGCATCATATAGTTAACAGCCGCGTCCTGCATACGAAGATCATATTCCGCAAGATTTGCACCGTCAACGCCTGCGACTGCCGGGCACTTCGTCGGCTCGAGTGCCTTTTCAAGCTCGGTAGTTTTCATGGCATAGCATGAGGAGAACCAGAGGATAGTGTCGGACAATCCGCCCTTTTCGTAGTAATGCGCGAACAGCTCCGGCTTGATCAGATAATCCGCCCTGCCGGGGAAATAGCCCAGCGCGATCCGTCCGCCGGAAGCGTCCTCGGCGTACTTCTTCATGCTCTTGACTGAGATCTCCTCGCTCGTCTGGATGTAGAATTTGCTGTTCTTCAGGGAAATACCGTGGCAGAAAACATTCACATAGTCGTAGTCACTGAGCCTTTCCCTGAAATCAGCAACAGTGAAATCGCTGTCGACCTCGCTTTTCAGGTGGCACTCCGACCAATCGTCGGCATATCCCGCAAGCTTTTTGTTTAACGACTCATCACCCGTTCCGTCGATTATCAGAGCCGATTTGTCGCCGTCCGCATACGGATCTGCCAGAGCGGAGATATCCTCCGGATATGTCATCAGCCTGCCGCCGATGTTTCCGGCTGTGTGAGCAGCCGTCGGATTTCCCAGATAACCGCTGTCCGTCTGGCTTTCCAGCTCAATGATACATTCCGTTCCGTCAGAAAGCTCAAAATAGAGATAGCTGTCGTCGGAATCGTCAACGGAATCGCCGTCCACAAGCTTCTGCTCGTCAAGGCTGTCGATGACCTCCATTGCCATGTCGCGCCGCTCATCGGCATCGGCATCACGGAAATCATCGTCCTCCACCAGCTCCAGCAGCTCCGCGTGGACAGTCTCGAAATCCTCGCTGCCGGAGGAATTTCCGGAAAACAGTCCGCCTATTTTGTCGCGGAACATAAAGGCGATACCGCCGAGTATCAGAACCAGCACGCCGATAATTATTCCGATTATAATGCCGAAATGGCTCTTGCTGCCGTCGCCGTCAGCGTCTCCGCCCTCCTCGATTATGGAGCATCTGTCGCAGTAGATCCTGTCTGCCGGAATCGAAGCGCCGCATCTCACACAGGAAGCAATGGGAACAGGCTTCGCCGGGATCACAGGCGGCGGTGCAGGTATAGCCGTCTGAGGCATCGGCGCAGGTCTCGCCGGGATCACAGGCGGCGGTGCAGATACAGCCGTCTGAGGCATCGGCGCAGGCTTTGCCGGAATTGTCGGCGGCGGCGTCATCGCTGGCTGCTCCCGGCGCTGAACCGGGGTAATTACCCTTGAATTATTTACCGTCACCGTCTGAGTAGTTTTTTCCACAACCTGAACCGACTGCTCCGGCGGAGCAGCCTGCTGACTCTGCTGCGTCTGCTGCTCCTGTTGACTTTCTTGTTCCTGCTTATTCTGCTGACCCTCTTGTGCCTGCTGATCCTGCTGAGTTTGTTGACTCTCTTGTACCTGCTGAATCTGCTGACCCTCTTGCGCCTGCTGAGTTTGTTGTCTCTGCCCGGGATCATTCCGCACAGCAGCCAGTGAACCGGACATTTTCAGCCCGGAAACCTCTCTGGAAGCCGCGTCCCCGTCGGGCTGTTTTTTCTCCTCGGGAACAGGCTCTCCGCATTCTGTGCAGAACCTTGCGTCTGCCGCAAGCTCCGAACCGCATTTATTGCATTTCATACTAACCCTCCTTATTTTATACCGATAACGAACCAGGAAAAAGTCTCCGTCTCTTCGTCAAATTTCATGCCTGCGCCGACTTTATTCAGCCCCGGCTCGGTAATTATGCTGAACTCCGAAGCGCTGTTTTCAATATCAGCCGCGAATGCCTCCGCGTCCCTGCACCCCATAATTGTAAGCGAGCTGGCAAGAGAATATTCGATTTTATACTTATCCATATTATTCTCAAAAGTCACGTCATTATAAATGCTCTCCCCGTCGTCGGAGATCATAGACGCAGCAGCCTTTTCCAGGTCGGCGTTGTCCTTCATCGTTGAAAGTCCCCGCTCCCCTCTCTCATAGTTGAGCCATGTTATGAACTCCTGCCGCTCGCGCTCGGTATACTCCTCGATCATGCTGTCGGTGTCCGACTCTGCCCCGTAGCTTTTCAGCTCCCGGGAAATCGCGATCATTCCGTCTGTGCCGGTATATTTGCCGTCAGCCCGGCTGCTTTCCAGCAGACAATTTGCGTAATAAATCCTCATCGCATTGAATTTATCCGCATCGAGAATACCGGAATAGTTTTCAATTGTCGGAAAATCAGCGTTCATCTTGTCGATTGCCGTTCTGTAATAGCCGTTGGCAGTAAATTCATTAAGATAATTGACGTAATTCATATAGATATTGCCGACCTCATTGGTGCTCCCGGTTTTCTGGTCGTACCAGAGGGAAAGATTCATTGCGCCGTTCTCGCCGAAGAAATTGCCCTCGTCCTCGCATTGCATGATCCACTTATACAGATAATTGTTCTCCGCTGTGATAAGCCTTTTCGCAAAGCTCTCCGTCTTTGCGGAGGCTCTCATCTGTGCGATCTCCTGGATGACCTCCTCATAGGAGTTTCGCTCCGCCATATCGTCAAGACAGGATTCAAGCGCCTTGTAGACACCGTCCGTCAGTTCGTCCTTGAGCGGATAATACTTAGTGTCCGCCTCGCCGATAAGCTCATAGTAACCGATCGCGCTCTCAAAATCCTCGTTTTCAAGAGCCATATTGCCAAGCTCGAAATTTGCCCTGGCGTCCCGGATCTCCAGCATATCATCAGCCGCCTGGTCAGCCATAGCCCCGACGCTGCCGGAGTCCATCTCCATAAACGTGGCTATGATGTCAGAGGCGTCGTCATAGCCGAGCTTCTCGTCAACATAATCCTGCTTTACAGCGCGGACTGCCTCCGCTGACAGAGTCTCCGTCCTTCCGCTTCCGCTGAGGAAACCGAACCTGTCGATAAGCTCCGCCGCCTTTTTGTAGTTTTTATCTTCAAGGCAGCGCTCCACAAAAGAACCGCTGACCAGATTCACGGTCATAAAGACAAGCAAAGCCGCCTGTAAAAGGGCAAGAACGAGCATCGCCGCATTCGCGCCGCCAAAACGGAATCCGGTATTGTCAGCGCCGCAGGACGGACATTGCAAGCTCTTTTTGTTCAGTTTTTTTCCGCAGTTTTTACATTTCATACCCGTTACCTCTTACCTGAACACAAAATAGCAGACCAGCCCGTTTGCCGCGGCAAGCAGAATATTCACAACTGCAAATGCGGCTTTTATCTTGTTCTGCTTTTTTTTGTTCCGCCGGGCGGTCAGGGAGCGGCGTTTCTCGTCCTCAAGCCTTTTATCAATAAACGAAAAGCCGTCTGCATATCTGCCGGGCGCACTCTCTGTTCTGTAGTCTCTGTCCAGCACGACAGGCTCTGCCGCCGGAGTTTCATGTACGGGAGGCATCACCGTTTTCCCGGGCATTTTATCCCTTTCGGGAACAACTGCCTTTTCCGCCGGCTTTTCCTCTCTCCCGGGCGTGATCGCCTCTTTCTCCGGGAGCTTCACCTCTTCGGAAGCAGCCGCCTCCAGAGCCGGGGCGTTGAAAAATCCGCATAGAAAGCAGTGGTCTCCGGCGTCATTTTTTGTTTCGCAGTATTTACAGATCCACATAGAATCCTCCAAATAAAAACTGCCCTGCCCTGAGCCGTTCAGGACAAGGCAGTAAAATTTTAATCGACATTTGCTGCTTGATCAATCATCTAATTTAAGCTCTTTCAGCATAGACTTTGACATGAGATCCTTTACATCGTCGACCTTGCCTATGTCGGAAATCTCGATGCTGAACTTATCTCCGTCAGCGTTGCCCGAGATCTCAACGGATTCAAGTCCGCCAAATCCGTACTCCAATTCTCCGGAAACATTGACCTTAGTCGTTTCCTCCCAGTAATCGTCATAATACTCATATTCGTACTCAAAGCTCTGGAGCTTGCCCTTTTTGATGACCCATTCAATATCGCCCAGAGGCAGCTTGCCCTCGCTCTTGACATACTTTGCCTCTTCAAAGGCTTCATCCAGCATATCTTCAAACTCTCTCTCGGCGTAATCCTTTGTGCGCTCCTCGACCATTTCCAGCAGAACTTCCATAGCCTCGCCTACGTTCTTGGCGTTAAGCTCAGCCGAATATGTATACTCGCTGCCCTTATGGTCATATTCTATTTCGAGGGCTTCGGCAAAATCAGTCTGGAAATCCTTGCTTGCAAGACCCTTGAGCAGCGATTTGACCGCCTTATTGACCTCTTTCTTGTCAAAAACAGTCGTCAGAAGCTCATTGTCCTCGTAATCCTTGCCTTCGAGAGCCGTCCAGAATGTCTCTGCATCGCTGCCCTTGATCTTTTCTGTATAGTAATCGCCATCGTACTCTTCAGTGAAACGACCCTCATCCTCAAAGATGTAGCCTGCCATTTCTTCGCCGTCTACTTCAGCATAGAAAATAAATTCCTTTTTCCTCATATTCAACTGATAGTCGATAGTTCCATCCTCGCCGTCGACATCGATCTCAATGTGCATTCCCTTGGCATCCTTTATCTCCTCAGAGAGATTTTCGGCAGCCTTGAGAAGCGCCGGAACAGGCTCCTTGCTTCCGCCGCCCAGCAGGAATACCAGCAGGATGACAAGCACAAGAACAACAGCGGCAGCTCCGATCACGATAGCTTTAACAGGAAGTCCGGACTTAGCCGCAGCCGTGCCGTCCCCGGACAGGGAAACACCGTCGCCGCCGTAATAGGGCGTTCCCTGAGTCTCCGGCGCAGGAGAAACCGGCTGAGGTGCAGGCTGTTCAGCCTTTGTCATATCAAATCCGCATCCGGCGCAGAAACGCGCCTCGGGTTTGTTTTCCTTCTGGCACTGAGGACAGATCTTCACAGCAGGCGCTGACGGCTGCTCAGCATTGACTCTGTTTTTCTTTGCAGCCTCCGGTACAGGCTCGTTGCATTTCGGACAGAAGTCCAGGGAATTATCGAACTGATTCCCGCATTTTCTGCAAAACATAATATACTCCGATCTCATATTGCCGCGCCAAGCCGCAGGCACGGCCATACACATATTTTTTCACATAAACCAAGCGGCTTCAGGCAACACCGCACAAAGATCGTGCGGTGTTGCCTCAATTAAAAAGGTTTATACCACCCATATCAATAGTATATCACAACTTTTTCCTTTTGTCAATTGATTCCGACAAATATTTCACAGGATTTTTAACTTTCCCGGTTGAATTATCATAGAAAAAATGTTATAATATATATATGTCGGTTTAGTTTCTTTTTCGTGCGTACCTCCGGAAGGATCGCGCCGGAAAATCTGCACACACCGAGATACTAAACAGTCTCTTAAAATAAAAAGGAGTGATACGATGAGAACAGACACAAAAGATCTTGTGGCAACTATAGCCTATATGATCGGAATAAAAAAACACATTGTGGAGCAGTGCTTTGACGATGAATGTCACGAACTTCTGGAAAAACTTTATGCAGACAAGAATATTACAAGTCTGAGATATTTATGCAAGCTCCGAACGACGCTCATGTTTAAATTCAAGAAAACAGATGACGAAATGCGATTCAATTTAAAAAATTTACATAAGCTTGACTGGTACGATGCGGACAATATCAAACAGCTCGAAAAATGGGATATACCAATTATCAAAACAAATTACCGTTCAGAGCTTTATATGGAGGATTTCAACAGACTTATCACGGAAAATATTGATAAATGCAAGGAAGCCTTTCCCGATTGGGTGAACTGGGGGTATATCCGCGATCTGTTCGTTATTCCGTCATATAAAAAACCAGGCGTTATAAAAAAAGAATTTGATAAATTCATGAGCAAAAACGACTATTATCCTTTCCAGATGTACATTCACTGGCAGCCGGAGGACTGCGGAAGTCTGCTCTACACCGACGGAAAATTCCTGAGCATTATTTATAAGCAGCACAATGATGTGTTTACTGATTTTACAAAATACAAAGACGCCCACGATGACACAAAAAATAATATCTACGGCTTTATAGAAAACAGCTATCGTGTGGCTATCGCGGTAGACTGCGAAAATTCCGATGTTTACAAGCTTTACAGCGTGCTTAAAAATCTCGACCAGCACGAGCTGACAAAAATTGAAAAAATCGTCCTTTACGACGACTACCACACAAACTGCGGCTGGGACTGGCTGGGAAAGTTTACACATATACCTGTGGAACACGTTATGGTAGAGCGCGTTACGGATCAGAAATCGCTGGTGGACATAAAAATGACCGCCGGGGTATGCAGAGATTATTACGAGAACAACATCACTTCCTTTATAATAGTGTCCAGCGATTCCGACTTCTGGGGACTTATCTCCTCGCTTCCCAACGCTGATTTCCTGGTCATGTACGAATATTCCAAGTGCGGTCACGCTATTAAAAAGGCTCTCTCAGACCACGACATCTACTACTGCTCTATCGACGATTTCTGCTCCGGAAATATCGAGGATCTGAAAAAAGCCGTTCTTTTCGATACCCTGGAAAAATATCTGCCGGATATCCTGTACCTCAACGGAAAGGAGCTGGTGAAGCAGATATATACCGAAACGCGGATAAGCGCAACGGAAAAGGAAATGCAGAATTTCTACAATAGGTATGTAAAGACTCTGCGCTTAAAGGTGGATCAGGAGGGAAATTTCAGTATCGAGATAAATAAATAAAATAAACAGATCCGAACAGCCGCATTATCCGCGGCTGTTCGGGTGTTATCAGCTTTTTTTCAATCCACATATCCGTCAAACCGCTCCGTGGAAAATCCGATGGATTCGGCAAATTCTTTTGAGAGCCTGCCTATTATCCTCTTATTCGTAAGCTTTTCGTCTGCTTCATCATCAAATTCATATATCCCCTTTTTCCGGACAGCCTGTTTTAATATCCGCAGACCGCGGTCTACCTGGCTGTCGGATATATTCATCTTCTCCCCGATCGTGGGATAAAGCACCGACGTTATTTTTTGCAATACAGCAGGATCATCCACAGTCATTTCTATTGAATAACACAAGAACTTAAAACCGACATACATACTGGAAAAGCCTTTCTTGGTGAGAAAAGCGGCTATTTTCGGGATTATCTGCAAATCGTCATCAGAATAAAAATCATATACTATCTCATCGCAGATCTCGTATTCCGCCATCGGCAGAGTCAGGCAATGCGTCGCGCCCTCAGCAATGAGAGTAGAATGAAGAGCCTGGGAGGGACTGAGCAGGATCGGATATATTTTCATTTCCGGATATTTCTCATGACAGTTCACAACGAAACCATGCAGCTCATCACTATTCAGCATCCCGAAAAACAATACTCCCGCAAATTCCTCCTCGCCCAGACTTTCCCAAAGACTGACATAATCATTACAGCAGCACACCGTTTCAAAGCCCATCTGACTAAGCCCTGCCGCCGTTTTCTTCCCCATCCCATAAAAATTATCTCCTACAAGAAGTTTATATTTCAATCCTCTCTATACCTCCAATGATAGGCAGCACCGCACAAAGACCGTGCGGCAGATGTGCAGTCAGATCTTTCGTCAGATCGCATAAAAACGACGCAGGCATACTGTTGTATGGCAAGGAGTTTTTGTGTGATATGAGGTCAAATATGCAAGCTGATGACGTACAAAGCCGTCGGGCGGTCTTTGTGCAGTGTTGCCGATAGTTTATCCTGCCGATTGATATTGCTGTGCTTCGCAGGATAGCCCTGTCTCGAAGGTAGATGCAATGCCGAACTGACAATTCGCGGCGATTTTCAGAACGACCGCCGTTATTTCTATAATAATACATATATTTTACTCTTGTCAATCTTTTTCTTAGGTTTCGTGTCGAATTTTGACATTTCTTGTAAAAAAGCCCTTGACAAGCTTAAAACAACACCGCAGCGATGCCTTTAGGCAGCCTCTAAAAACCTCTTTTGACAAAAGTCGGATTTTGTGGTATAATTATAAGCAACAATTTTGAAAGGAGCGTATGATTTTAATATTATGAAACTGCTGATAACCATTATTGTCACATTTTTCGCAGGCATGGGCGCCGGTCTGGGCACGGGATTTGCCGGAATGAGCGCCGCCGCAGTTATCACCCCTATGCTGGTCACCTTTCTGGGCATGGACGCCTATCTTGCCGTGGGCGTCGCACTTTCCTCGGATATTCTCGCCAGTGCAGTTTCCGCCTACACCTACGGAAAAAATAAAAATCTGGACATCCGGAACGGTCTTGTAATGATGTTCAGCGTTCTGGTGTTCACCATAGTCGGCAGCTTCGTTTCCAGCCTCGTCCCCACCAGGGCGATGGGAAATTTTTCGGTTGTCATGACCACTCTCATGGGAATAAAATTCATTGTTAAGCCGATTATGACCACAAAAGAAGCCATGGACGCCGTCTCCCCGAAAAAACGCATTATCCAGTCACTGCTCTGCGGCGTTCTCATTGGCTTTATATGCGGATTTATCGGCGCAGGCGGCGGAATGATGATGCTCCTCATTCTCACATCCGTGCTGGGATATGAGCTGAAAACTGCCGTGGGAACAAGCGTTTTCATTATGACCTTCACCGCCCTGACAGGCTCGGTCTCCCACTTTGCGATCGGCGGAACTCCTGATATCCTCACCTGGCTGCTTTGCGTCGTTTTCACATTTATCTGGGCAAGGATAGCCGCTGTCTTTGCGAATAAAGCGCCGGCAAAAACGCTGAACAGGGCAATGGGAATCGTTCTGACAGTCCTGGGCGCGGCAATTCTGCTGTTTTCTCTGATAAATAAGAACCTGTCCACATAGAAATTATGTGCGGATCTTCGAGCATAATTTTGACGCAGCAATCGGCAAAATTTACCGGAAAGACGCGCAGAATTTCCTATGTGGACAGGTTCTAAAAAGATTGCCTGACGGCTACGGCTCGTCAATACCTCCGTTGGGTGGATGACAACGCATTATCCGGCTGACGCCGCGGTATACGCCCTTGAATACGCCGTATTTTTCGATGGATATTCTGGTGTACTCCGAGCAGCAGGGCGTGAATCGGCAGGCGCTGCGGATAAAACCAGGAGCAAATTTCTGATACATATATATCAGCGTTATGAGCGTGTGCTTACAGCAGAAAATGAACCATATCACGAGCATAGCCGCGGAAAAAAAGCTGCACCAGTCCCCTGCTCCCACAAAATGCCTTACTGCCAGGGCAGACGCTGCCGGTATGGCTGCCGACAGCAGCATCCTCAGCAGATCGCCTCCGAGCTTTATCTTCGGTCGGACAACTATTCTTTTTTCTTTTCCCAACAAATCACCGCCAATTATTTAGGGCAACACCGCACAGAGATTGTGCGTCAGATGCGCAGTCAGATTTCTCGTCAGATTGCATAAAAACGACGCAGGCATACTGTCGTATGGCAAGGAGTTTTTATGCGATATGACGGGAAATCTGCAAGCAGATGGCGTGCAAAGCCGCCAGGCGGTCTTTGTGCGGTGTTGCCTTAGGTGACACCGTGCAAAGCAAATCTTCCGGTGTTGCCTTAGAGCCTGTTTAGTATCTCGATGTGTGCAGATTTTCGAGCAGATCTTTCAACCGACAAGGAGAAAAGCCGCAGGAATGCTGACGCATTTCAAGGTTTTTCGACGAAGTTCAGGTGAAAAATATGCCGAAAAGATATGCGCAGCGAGATGCTAAACAGGCTCTTAATTACAATTTTACCATTTAACAGGTCAAAAGTCAATAAAATAACAATGAAAGAGGAATAAAAATGTCAAAAAAAGAAATTGTCAAAAGATATGTTTTATGCGTCGTCAGCCTGTTTATATCGGCTTTAGGCGTTGCGGTAACGAAGCATGGGGAGCTGGGCGTTTCGCCTATTTCCTCCGTCTCCAATGTTTTATGCGAAAAATTTCCGGCTTTTTCCCTGGGAACGTGGCTGTTTATCTGGAACTGCGCTCTTATTCTGGGACAGGTCGCCCTGCTCAGAAAAAATTTCAAGCCCATACAGTTGCTGCAAGTGCCTATGTCACTGCTTTTCGGCGTATTTACGGACATCGGGACGATTCTTGTCAAAAATATCCCGGCTGAGATATACGCAGTGAAAATCCTCCTTGTTATAGCCGGAACGATGATTCTCGGACTTGGAATCGCTCTGGCGGTCATTGCGAATGCGATAATGAACTCCGGCGAAGCCTTTGTCAAAGCAGTTTCCGACGTCTCCGGAAAGGATTTCGGAAATCTGAAGATCATCTTTGATATTTTGTGCGTTATTACCGCCGCTGTTCTGTCGCTGATTTTTTTCAGCTTCAGGCTCAGGGGCATACGGGAGGGAACGATCATCGCCGCAGCCACGACCGGACTTATGGTGAAGCTTTTTACCAAGCTGCTGAAAGATCCTATGGAAAAAATGCTGAGGGCATAAAACACCGGAATCGGCGCAGCCGATTGGCAGGGTTTGGGGCAGCGCCCCAAGTCGGCGAAGCCGACAACACCGGGTTTCAAAAGGGGCAATGCCCCTTTGGCAGAGTCCAGAGGTAGCGCCTCTGGCAGGGTATGGGACAGAGTCCCAAGTCGACCGCAGGTCGACGTTTACTTTAGGCGCCCTGCAAGGGGTGAATCCCAAAACAGTCCAGGGGACTGTTTTGGGAGATGGGACGCTCTGCAAGAGAGAGCGTCCCCTAACACTCCCGGATTATTTCTTTCGCGGCTAAAAGAAAATTTCAGTTTTCAAAAAAAGATACATTTCAAAAGACAGATTAAATAAAAATAGAGAGAAATCTCCCTTCTTAAAGTGGAAAATTTCTCTCTGTTTTTTTATGTACGAACATTAATTTTA
>JAGBGT010000062.1 GCA_017935865.1 Ruminococcus sp.
ATTAACAAAAAAGACCACAAAAACGTATTTTTGTGGTCAGCGTCGTCAGTGAGTTAATCTTGCTCTGCCCTTAGATCTTCTACGAGCTAAAACCTTTCTGCCGTTCTTAGTAGCCATTCTCTTCATGAAGCCATGCTCCTTCTTTCTGTGGAGCTTCTTGGGCTGATATGTTCTCTTCATAATCAACATCCTCCTCTCTTATCTGTAAAAACCCCTGAAAGGTTTAACTTACATCATTCGCAGCGAAAATATCTGCGTATTACACTTAAAGATTATACTATATTAACATAGATCTGTCAAGTAAATTTTGAAAAAAAACTCTTGTTTTCCTGATTTTTGATAATTTTGACCAATATCCAGCCATATTTATCCAAAATATTCGTCATCCGATCCCAAGGGCGGAGATCATCGGCAGGGAAGCATTTCACCGGGAGTCAGGGCAACACCGCACAAAGATCGTGCCTCAGATGCCGTGTCGGAGCGCTCCTGAACTGCCTGAGTTTTCCACCGCTATACGTTGTGGAAAAGTTGATTTTGCTGTTGAAAGTCTGGCGGTCAGCGGTTAATTTCCTGTCAAAATCAGTTTTTTCAACACTGTTCATGCCCTTTCGCCACACCAAAACAAACACTTTTTCGACATTTGGGAGTTGAATCAACACAGTTTTCAACAATGTGTCAATTTAGATGTTGATTTTCTTCTTTTTTTCTATGCTTTTGCACTTGCATTTTCAACAGAAATGTGTTATAATATATGATGTATTATAGGAGAGTATCGTTATTTTTGAAATTGGCTCTTAATCTTTATAAAATCTAATAATCGGAGGTCAACAATGAATTCTTTTGAAGAAGTATTCGCAAATGTGAAAAAATATTGCCTGGAAAACAATAAGATCCCTGCGATAGGCGTAAAAACCTGGATTGATCCGCTCACTCCCGTCAGCTTCAACGGCTCGGACGCCATATTCAGCGTGGGCACGGATTTCCAGAAAAACATCGTAATGACTACATATGCCGGCATTCTCAGCGACGCGTTCCTCAATGTCCTGGGACTGAACGTCAATATCATCATCAACGTTGAAAGCGACGAGGAAGAAGCCGTCCAGCCCCCGACGGACGCAGAACTGGATCAGAAAAATGCCGAACTGGAGCAGTCCTATAAATTCGCAAACTACGACTACACCTTTGATACGTTCATCGAGGGTCCCTCCAACAGCTTCGCCCTCGCGTGCAGCAAATCCGTAGCGAAAAACTGCGGCGAAAGGGAAATTTCCGGCTATAATCCGCTGTTTATCTACGGCCCGTCCGGAATGGGAAAGACCCACCTCATCACCGCTATTGCAAACGAAGTCAGAAGAACTCATCCGGAGTTCAACATTGTATACGTTACCAGCGAGGCTTTCGGCAACGATCTGGTAAACGCCATCAAAACAAAACTTGTGTCTGATTTCCACGAAAAATACAGAAATGCCGACGTACTTCTTATTGATGATGTACAATTTTTTGCCGGAAAAGAGCAGATGCAGGAGGAATTTTTCCACACTTTCTATAAGCTCCACCAGGAGGGCAAGCAGATAGTTATTACCTCCGATAAGCCGCCGAAAGAGCTGGTAACGCTGGAGGCGCGTCTGAGAACACGTTTCGAGGGAGGACTTATTGCCGATATTACCGCCCCGGATTTTGAGACCAGACTTGCCATTATCTCCCGGAAAAGCGAGCTTTTAGAGCTGAAAATGCCTCCGGAGGTCTCGGAGTTCATGGCAAACAGGCTGAAATCCAATATCCGTCAACTGGAGGGCGCTGTTATCCGTCTGAAAGCGCTGAACCACTTCGCCGGCAGCCCTATAACCATTTCCATGGCGCAGAGTGTCATCCGCGACGTGCTTACAGACGAGCAGCCGATCCCGATAACTGTTGAGAAGATCATCTCCGAGGTCTCCACGGTTTACGGCGTATCTCCGGAGGATCTGCGCTCAAACAAGCGTTCGCAGCAGATCTCGGTAGCGCGTAAGGTCGCCATTTACGTTGTCCGCGAGATAACCCAGATGCCCCTTGCCTCTATCGGCACAGAATTCGGCGGACGCGATCACTCCACCATCGTTTATTCCGTAAACAGCGTCAGCGAGGCTATCCAGAAGGATCCCAACCTGAACAATCTGGTTACGGACATTATCAAGAATATCCGTGACAAGAGCAAGGCGTAAAGGACGGGCAAATGCCGCTTTTCCGCAGTCCGGGGGACGTGGTCTACGGCGGTGTTTAAAACTCTTGGAAAAGGGCTTTCACCGAAAATTTTCTCAACTTTTTTTCTACCCGGAATGAACTGTTGAAAAGTTGACGAGCTTGTTTTCCACCAGGTTTTCAACAGTCTGTTGAAATGTCCGTTGAATACTTTTTCAGGCTTGTCCTGCGGATCTTTTACAGCTCCGGAAATTATTTTCCACCAAGTAAACTTTCAACATTCTACAGGATGTTAATTTTTCCGACACAAAACATATAACAATTTTTGATTCCACAAAATTGTCCACTTTTCTTAAACTTCAACTCCACAATTATCAACCTCATCAACACAAATTTGCCCTGGAAAAAACTTTCCAACATCTCCCACAATTTGACAACAGCGGTCTGTTGACATATTCTCGGCGATTTACAGGGAAAAACTGCCTGTACTGACTTTTCCACCGTCCCTACTACTACTACTATTTATATCTTACTATATTCTATTATTATTTCTTAACTTATCTTAATTTAAGTTAACTTATCACAGCTCAGTCAGCCCGGCACACAGCAAACCACATTCGGGAAATGTGCTCCCCGCAGAAATGTTTCCGGATGTTCTACATGAAATCATCCAACCCAATATACCATAGGGAGGTATACAGAACAAATGAAATTCATATGCAAAACAGCAGAACTCAGCGAGGCGATAAACAATGTCTCCAGAGCAGTACCGCAGAAATCCACAATTGCCGCCCTGGAGGGGATCAAGGTAAAGATCACTCCCGGTCAACTGGAGCTTACAGCCTATAACCTGGAAATGGGAATCAGAACGACGATAAACGCCCGGACAGAGGACAACTGCGAATTTGTCCTGAAAGCCCGTCTTTTCAGCGAGTTCGTAAGAAGAATGTCCGGCGAGGAAATAGTTATCAGCCTGGACGAAAACAATAACATCACCCTGACATCCGACAGCACGGAATGTTCTTTCTCCGTTATTTCAGCGGAAGAGTATCCGGATCTGCCGGTTATCGACTCCAAAAGAAGCTTCTCCGTGAACCAGGCTACCCTGCGCTCGATGATAAATATGACAAGCTATGCGGTCTCCACAAACGAGACAAAGCCGATCTTCACAGGAGAGCTTTTCGACATCGAAAACGGCAGCTTCACCATGGTCGCTATCGACGGCTTCCGCCTTGCTATAAGAAACGAAAAGACGGACTGTGCAGAGAAATTCAATTTTGTTGTTCCAAAAAGGGCGCTCCAGGAGGTTTCCACCCTCATCCGGGATGACTCCGACAAGCTCTGCAATATAAGCGTCAACGACCGCCACATCATTTTTGAGATAAACAACTGCTACGTCATTTCGCGTCTCCTGGAGGGCGCGTTCCACAACTACAGGATGAGCATTCCGGCGGACTGCAAGACAGAGGTATTTGTCAGCAAAAAGGACTTCGCCACCTGCCTGGAGCGCTGTTCATATATCATCGATGAGAAAAACAAAGCTCCCGTCCGCTGCGAGATCGGCGGAGGTCTTATGCGGCTGAGCTGCAAGACCGGCATCGGCAAGGTAAACGACGCAATATCTGCCGATATTACAGGCGAGACCGTAACTATCGGCTTCAATAACCGCCTTGTTCTGGAGGCTCTGAAAGCGGCTGAGGGCGACAAGGTCAGGATCCGCTTCAACGGTGCAATGAAGGTAATAGAAATTCTTCCGCCTATGGGAGAGGACTATATCTTCCTTGTAATGCCGATCCAGCTTAAAAAATAAATTTTTCCGGGGTTGAAAAATGGAAGAGATAAAAATAACTACAGAATTTATAAAGCTTGACGCGCTGCTGAAATTCGCATCCCTGACAGGCTCGGGAGGAGAGGCGAAAATGCTCATCCAGGACGGTCAGGTCTCGGTCAACGGCGAGGTCTGCACAATGCGCGGCAAAAAAATACGTCCCGGCGACGTCGTATCTCTGGCGGACGGGGAAGAGGTAAAGGTAATTTGCTGATAACCTATGCCGAGATCGACGGATTCAAGAACCTGAAGAACATATCCTTTGTCCCGGACACGAAGTACAACATCATAGTCGGACAGAATGCCCAGGGTAAGACGAATCTTCTGGAGGCGCTGTGGATACTTTCCGGCTGCAAAAGCTTCCGCGGCTCGAAAGAACGGGACTGCATCGCCCTGGACGGTCCGCGTATGTCCTCGAAGATCAGGATAATGGACGCCGTCCGGGAGCAGAAGATAGAATTTGAACTTACCAGGGGCGCGAATATCGGCAAGAATATTGTCCTCAACGGCGTGAAGCAGAAGGGAACGCGAGCGCTTTTCGACGTTTTCAAGTGCATCGCATTTATCCCCGACGACGTTGATATAATCAAGGGCGCGCCGGAAAAGCGGCGGAATTTTATAGATATGGCGGCGTCTCAGCTTAATCCCCTTTTTGTTGCTCATATTAACAAAAGCAACGGGATAATGAACCAGCGGAATGCCCTGCTGAAATCCATAATGCAGGGAGAGACGGCTGCTTCCGCACTCGATGTCTGGGACAGACAGGCGGCTCATGAGGGCGCGATCATTTCTTATATGCGCGATGAATATATCAAAAAAATAAACGAGATCTGCGGCAGGCTGTACAGTACGATCTCCGGCGGCAGAGAGCTGATGGAGCTTGAATACCGTTCCAATGTCTATAAACCGGAGGATTTCGACAGTCCATGCGGCGAGGAAGCATTCGAGAAATACTTCAACAGACTCAGGGAGACCGCGGAGTACGACATCCGCACCGGCTCGACTCATGCCGGAGTCAACCGGGACGAGATAGCCGTGAAGATAAACGGCGTGGCGGCAAAGGATTACGGTTCCCAGGGGCAGATAAAGTCTGCAGCGCTGGTGATGAAGCTTGCTCAGGCGGAAATTTTCATGAAGCGGAGCAAGGACGCCCCGGTGGTATTTCTGGACGACGTAATGGGAGAGCTGGACGAGAGCCGCCAGAGATTCGTTTTCGAGATAATCAGGGATATGCAGGTCTTTATCACCACACCAAACGAGGCGGCTATTCTTCCCGAAATGCAGGGGAAAATAATCCGTATAAGCGGCGGAGAGATAGAACCGGAGGCTTCCGGAGCATCATCTCCCGGGGAGGCCGGATGAAAAAAATGATATATCTGCATATCGGCAACGGATATTCCGTGGATGTGCGCGAGATAATCGGCATATTCGATATGGACAACACTACGGTCACGGGCATCACCAAGAAGCTTCTGGACCGCGCTCAGAAAGAAAAAAAGCTGTTTACGGCGACCTACGAGCTGCCGAAAACGTTTATTGTCACTAAAGACAGAATATATATATCCCAGCTTGCCGCAAGTACGCTGAAAAAGCGCATTTCGGGCTAATTATGGGAACTTTTCCATTGGCAGTACCGCAGGCGATCTTTCCGCGGCGATGCCGATTAGTTTGGAGGTAATTATGAGTCAGCAGAACAACAACTACGACGAAAACGACATACAGATACTGGAGGGACTTGAAGCTGTCCGGAAAAGACCCGGTATGTATATAGGCTCGACAGGTCCCAGCGGACTTCATCATCTGGTGTATGAGATCGTGGACAACTCTATTGACGAGGCTCTTGCAGGCTACTGCACCGAGATAAAGGTGGAGATCCTGGAGGGCGATATTATCAGAGTTTCCGATAACGGCCGCGGAATCCCGGTGGGAATCCACCCCAAGGAGGGTATTTCAGCAGCGACGGTCGTTTATACGATACTCCATGCCGGAGGAAAATTCGGCGGCGGCGGATATAAGGTCTCCGGCGGACTTCACGGTGTCGGCGCATCTGTCGTGAACGCGCTTTCCGAGTGGTTGGAGCTTACGGTCAAGGACGGCGAAAACGTCTGGTTTCAGCGGTTCGAGAGAGGACATTATGACGAGGAGCTGAAAGCGATCGGCAAGACCTCCGAGACCGGAACAAGCGTTATGTTCAAGGCGGACGGCGAAATTTTCGAGCAGACTGTCTATGACTATGATATACTGCTGAAGCGTCTCCGCGAGCAGGCTTTTCTCAATGCAGGAATAAAAATTACATTCTCCGACTTCCGGAAGCAGGAGGGCGGCACGGATGCGGAAGATGCCGAGCCCAGAAGCGAGACTCTCCACTATGAGGGCGGCATACGCCAGTTTGTCGATCACATCCACGAGACCCGGGGATTCAAGTCCATAAGCGGCGATGTTGTCTATATTTCGGGAACTCAGGGCGATTCCTTCGGCGAGATAGCCTTCCAGTACAACGACAGCTACAACGAGATAATCCTCTCGTTTGCAAATAATATCCACACCAAGGACGGCGGCTCCCATGAGGCAGGCTTCAAGAACGCCCTGACAAAGGTCATCAACGAGTACGGCAGAAAAATGAATCTGCTCAAGGACAAGGAAAGGCTCAGCGGAGAGGATGTCCGGGAGGGTCTGACGGCGATTATTTCTGTCAAGCTGACCGAGTGCGAGTTTGAGGGTCAGACAAAGGGACGTCTCGGAAATCCCGAAGTGAAGCCGTTTATTGAGAAGCTTGTCATGGAGAAGCTTATGAATTTCCTGGAGGAGAATCCGGAGACGGCAAAGCTTATCTTCGAGAAGAGTATGTCTGCGCTGAGGGCAAGAGAGGCGGCGAAGAGAGCGCGTGACGCCGAGCGAAAAAAGAATGCTTTCGGAAACGCGTCGATGCCGGAAAAGCTGGCTGACTGCTCCGAGCGTGACAACAGATACACGGAGATCTACATTGTCGAGGGAGATTCAGCCGGCGGCTCTGCAAAAGACGGCAGAGACAGGCGCTATCAGGCGATACTTTCCCTCTGGGGCAAGATGCTCAACGTGGAAAAGGCGCGCATAGACAAGATTTACGGCAACGACAAGCTCTCGCCGGTGGTAACGGCTCTGGGAACAGGTATCGGCGAGGATTTCGACATCGAGAAGCTGCGCTATGGCAAGGTCATAATCATGGCGGATGCCGATGTTGACGGTATGCACATCAGAACGCTGCTGCTGACATTTTTCTTCCGCTATATGCGCCCCCTCATCTCCAACGGCAACGTGTACATCGCGCAGCCGCCGCTTTTCAAGGTCTGGAGAGGAAAAAAGGAGCGTTATGCTTTCAGCGAGGAGGAGCGCGACGGCTTTATCGCCGAGCTTTCGGAGGACGGCAAGTACAAGCCCCAGGTACAGCGGTACAAGGGTCTTGGTGAGATGGATCCGCTCCAGCTCTGGGAGACGACTATGGACCCGGAGAGGCGTACTATCGTCAAGGTCGAAATGGAGGACGCTCTTAAAGCCGACGAGGTTTTCTCCATACTCATGGGCGACAATGTAGAGCCGAGAAAGAAATTTATCGAAAAGAACGCGAAATTCGTTCAGAATCTGGATGTATAAGTGATATGCTTTCATCCTGCGGAGAGAAAAATTGGAAAATATAAAATTATCAAAGGAATACAGCCTGAAAAGCGACATTCTCCTTGAGGGCTGCAAGGCATATCAAAAAAAATTCGTCTATCCCAGGGCTTATATCCTGATGGCGGTTTTTCTGGCGCTGGCGGCTAATTTCGTCTACGGCGCGATCAAAGCTCCGGACAATCATCTGGCGTATCTGCTGATAATGGTCTGCCTTGCCCTGGCTTTCCGGGAGTGGTATAATCCCCGGCGGCTGAGGCGGAGCATAATCGAGAGCTTCGCGGAAAGCCCCGGGACGGTCTACCGCCTGGAAATAGGGGAAAATGCGCTGAGGATATCCACTGTGTACGAGGATGAGGGCGAAGAGACGGAGCTGTCGGAGTCCGGAGAGGATGATGACGGCGGCGAATATGAATATGAAGCTCCCGAGGCAACGGTCCTGCCCGTGGACGACAGGCTTGCGATAATTGAAAAAGAGAGGTTATTCCTGATAATTCAGGAGAGATCGGTCTATTATATAGTGCCGAAAAGCGGATTTTCCGGTGAAGAGCTTGAAATAGTCCGCGGTGCGGTGAAAATGTGAGTGTTCTGTATAAGAGCCTGTTTAGCATCTCGCTGCGCACATCTTTTCGGCAGATTTTTCACCCGAACTTCGTTGAAAAACCTTGAAATGCGTCAGCATTCCTGCGGCTTTTCTCCTTGTCGGTTGAAAAATCTGCTCGAAAATCTGCACACACCGAGATACTAAACAGGCTCTAAAATGCAAGGTAATATCATGTAAAAAATGTACAATGTTACCAATATAATCTTTCGGGAGGTTTAACGTGTTATATAACGATAATTCAAAGGTAATTCATTCCGAAATTGTGAACGAAATGGAAAATTCGATGCTCCAGTACGCCATGTCGGTTATAGTGTCTCGTGCACTGCCGGACGTTCGCGACGGATTGAAGCCGGTACACAGGCGTATTCTCTATACGCTCCACGAAAACGGACTTACGCCGGACAAAGAATACCGTAAGTGCGCTGATACCGTCGGCGCAGTTCTGGGACGTTACCATCCACACGGCGACGCCTCCGTTTACGACGCCCTTGTCCGCCTTGCGCAGAAATTTTCCATGAGATATCCTCTTGTGGACGGTCACGGAAACTTCGGAAACATCGACGGAGACAAGGCGGCTGCATACCGTTATACGGAAGCAAAAATGCAGAAGATGACCTTGAATATGCTCCAGGACATCAACAAAGATACGGTAGATTTTGCTCCTAACTACGACGACCGTCTCCAGGAGCCGGTGGTGCTGCCCTCACGTTTTCCGAACCTGCTGTGCAACGGCTCAACGGGAATCGCCGTAGGCATGGCGACGAATATTCCGCCCCATAATCTTGGGGAGGTCATCGACGCATTGCAGCTTCTCATCGACGACCCCGACTGCACCATGGAACAGCTTATGGAGTGCATTAAGGGACCGGATTTCCCTACCGGCGGAATCGTCATGGGCAAAGCGGGAATACGTGCCGCCTACGGTACGGGCAGAGGAAAGATAATACTCCGCAGCCGCACCCATTTCGAGGAGATAAAGGGCAGAAACTGCATAATCGTAGACGAGATACCCTACATGGTCAGCAAGACGCTGATACTTAAAAATATTAACCAGCTCTGCAAGGACAAGCGCCTGGAGGGTATCTATGCCCTCAACGACGAGTCCGACAAGAACGGCATGAGGATCGTCATAGAGCTGAAAAAAGACGCTATTCCGCAGATCGTGCTGAATAAGCTCTTCTCGATGACAAAGCTCCAGGATACTGTGGGTATAATTATGCTCGCTCTGGTAAACGGCGAGCCAAAGGTTCTGACACTGAAACAGATGCTGACGGAGTATCTGAATTTCCAGGTGGAGGTCATCCAGAGGAGAACGCGCTTCGAGCTGAAAAAAGCTCTGGAAAGAGCGCATATTCTCCAGGGCTTTATCCTGGCTACGGACTATATCGACGAGGTGATCTCGATACTCCGCAGCAGCAGCACCATTCCGGAGGCGAAAAGCCGCATGATAGAGCGTTTCAAGGACGTGGATATGTCCGCGCTGCTTGACCGCACGCAGTACGACATGAGCGTCGTCCACCATATGGAAGAGCGCATGGGGCTTTCCGAAGAGCAGGCTGAGGCTATCGTGCAGATGCGTCTCGGCGCGCTGACAGGTCTGGAGCGTCAGAAGATAACAGACGAATTATACGCTCTGTTGAATACGATCTCGGATTTCGAGGATATACTTGAAAATGTCAGCCGCGTTTATGAGATAATCATGGAGGATCTGAACGTTATCCGCAAGAAGTTCAGCGACCCGAGACGGACGGATATCGAATCCGTAAGCGGCGAGGTGGACATCGAGGATCTCATCCCCGTGGAGGAGTGCGTGGTGACTCTGACCAACAACGGCTACATCAAGCGTATGCCGGTGGCGGAGTACAAGTCCCAGAAGCGCGGCGGAAAGGGAATCACAGGAATGAAGCAGCGTGAGGAGGATTTCGTGGAGGAAATGTTCATCTGCGGAACTCACGACAGCATCCTCTTCATCACCAATAAGGGCATCATGTACAAGCTGAAATGCTACGAAGTTCCGGACGGCTCAAAGGCTTCCCGAGGATTTAATCTCATAAATCTGCTGCCGCTGAACGAAAACGAAAAAGTGACGGCAATGATAAAAACTACGGATTTCAGCGAAGAAAAGTACATAACTATTGTCACGAAAAACGGAAAGATCAAGCGCACCAACCTGTCCATGTACAGAAACGTCCGCAAAAACGGTCTTATTGCCATTTGTCTGGACGAGGGCGACGAGATCGCGGGAGTACGCATGACCGCCGGAAACGAGCAGATCTTCATTGCAACGAGAAACGGAATGGCTATCCGCATCGAGGAAACGGGCGTCCGCGCGCTGTCGAGAGCTGCTCACGGCGTCAAGGGCATTCGTCTCCGTGATGGCGACTATGTTGTAGGGATAGCAAGAGTCCGCGAGGGCGCTTCGCTGCTCACCGTGACGGAAAATGGCTATGGCAAGCGTTCTGAGCTGGATACCTACCGCATTCAGAACCGGGGCGGCTACGGACTGAACAATTACAAGACGGACGATATCCGGGGCAAGGTTTGCGGAATCAAGATCGTTGACGAAAACGACGATATAATCATGGTTTCCAGCGACGGCATAATAATCCGCGTTCATGCGGACGATATCCGGATAATGGGCAGGATCGCCAAGGGCGTGCGTGTGATGCGCGTCGGCGAGGGTTCAAAGGTGGTAGCGTTCACCAGAACAGAGCGCGACGACACGGCGGAGATCGAAAAGGTCGAGCAGTTGACCGAGGAGCAGATCGCTCAGGCAGAGGCGGAAGCAGCCGAGGAGGAGCGCAACGAGGTCATAATCGAGGCAGACCCCGAGGATTCAGACGATGAGTGAAAATGATGTCGCTTTCCTCAGATTCCGGCAGGGACCGGTGTCGGCGATGATAATTTCGCTGCTGAGCCTTTTTGCCCAGTGGGTGAACTGGTTCGCGCTGGATAAGCTTGATTACTCTCCGTATATTGCACTTTTTACGCCGGCGATCCTCTGCATGATGTATCATTTTGTGCAGTTGGACGGCGGCAGCGGAAGCTATTCAAGAAAGTTCATATACGTATTTTCGGCTGTAATTCCTCTGATTTTCGCTATATTAGTGACGCTTTGCATCTTCGTTTCAGCTCCGGATATAAGCACATTCAATCCTCAACTGGAGTACGGCGGAACAGTAAAAGAACTGATATCCCTGTATACGAGCCGCTTTGTGTTATCCTCTATGTATATTGTGGTTTTCGGGATAATTGACATTCCAATACTGAAAGCCATCGACAAGAGGAAAAAATCATGATATGTATTATACTCGCAGTTATCGCGGCAGTTCTGATATGGGCTGTTATCGAGAATTTCGGTATCCTGCTGGTGAAAAAAACTGTGCTTTCCGAGGGCCTTCCACAGGTGAAAATCATGCAGATCTCTGACTGCCATGGAAAAAATAACAGAAAGTATAATAAAAAGATCACACGGGCGGCGTCCCGGGAGAAGCCGGATGCAATATTCATCACAGGAGATCTTGTTTCACGGTATGAGACCGATTTTTCGGCTTGTCAGAGTCTTTTGCGGCAGCTTGGGACGATCGCGCCGATTTATATGTGCATGGGAAATCACGAACAGAGCCTTCAGCCGGAGGTGCAGCCGGAATTTCTCGGAATACTGCGGAAAAACAGAGTCAGACTGCTCCGGAACGAGAGAAAGCGAATTTGTCTGAACGGCAGGGAGTTCGACCTGTACGGCGTGGAGCAAAAATACACAACGTATAAAAAAGACGGGGGATATAAAGATCTCGACGGCTTTACCCTGGAGGAAATGAATGAGCTTTTAGGAGAACCATCGGGAGATAAAGTCCTGCTTTTAGCCCATAATCCGCTGTTTGCCCAGGTATATGCGGATTGGGGCGCAGATTATGTTTTCAGCGGTCATGTGCATGGCGGAGCAGTGAGACTATTCGGAGTCGGGCTGCTCTCCCCGGAAAGAAAGCTCTTTCCTAAGTATAGCAAAGGAATTTATACTATAGGTAAAACAAAGCTTGCGGTATCCCCGGGAGTGGGCAAGCTGCGTCTATTTAATCCACCAGAGGTAGACTTTTTTATCATCTGACAAAATCGAAAATCGCAAAAGCAATGAGAGCCGCGCCTCCCACCCATGAAAAATCATGACTGGCGGAACTGATGCGCCGTCCTAAAAGACTGCCGAGGAAAATCGCCGCAAATCCGGTAAAAAGGGCGAAAACCGCGGAAACGGCAGGGTCTGTCTCGCAGCGTCCGCAGCTTAGTCCGGTCGCGGCTGAGTCCAGAGCGGCGGTCAGGGCGAAGGTGAAAGCTTCCAGGGGCGACAGGGTTTTCGAGGAATCAAGGTCAACGGCGGTGTCGTCCAGATACAGCTTAATGACGATCCCGGCAGAACCGGGCTTCCAGGACAGCTCTCCGCGCTGGCTGAGTTTTCGGACAAAGCCGCGGAACAGGCTTTTCAGGACGGCGGTCGTGCCGATAAAGGTGAGGATAATAAAGCCGATTATGCGGAAAATCTCCGGGGATATGATGAGATTGAGCAGTCCGGAGATCACCGTACTCACGCCGAAAATCACCGCGCTGACCGAACTGATAATAGCGGCAGACAGCAGTGATATCTTGATCTTTGAAGAGCCGTAGACGACGGACGCCAGGAAAATATCAATAGAAATTATAACAGACAGTAATAATTCGCGAAGCATAAAAATCACCTCTGCAATATAATATGCGGAGGTGATTTTAGTGTGCAATTATACAAAATGTAATTTGTTGCAGACTGCTTGACATATTCGGCGAAAAATGATATAATTATGTTGAATAAGTATGCAAGGGCAGGTGAAAATTTTGCAGGTGGGAGTTTCGACGGCGTGTCTGTATCCGGAACTGCTGGAGGACGCGCTCTATCAGTTGGCGGTAAACGGCGTGGGATGCGTGGAAATATTCGTAAATACGCACTCCGAGCTGAAAGGGAGATTGGTGCATGAGCTGAAAAATATCCTGGAAAGATTCGAGGTAAGCTGCCCCTCTCTGCACCCGTATACCTGCGAAATAGAGCCGCTGATGTTCTTTTCAGACTACAGCCGCCGGCTGGAAGATGCCCTTGAATATTACAAATTGTATTTTGAGGCTATGAATATCCTGGGCGCGAAAATATTTGTTCTGCACGGCGGCAAGGCGGATCGGGGCAAGGAATTATACTGCGAGCGATATTCCAGGCTCTACCGGCTGGGGCAGGAGTTCGGAGTCACCGTGGCGGTGGAGAATGTGTCACGCTGCCAGAGCCGTTCCTCCGCGTTTATCCGGGAGCTTTCTGGGATGCTGGGCAGCGAGTTTGCCTTTGTCCTCGATACAAAGCAGGCTGTACGCTCAGGTGAGACGCCTTTCGCGTTTCTGGACGCTGCCGGAAAAAGCACAGTCCATACCCATGTAAGTGACCACGGCGAGCTTGGGGACTGTCTCCTGCCGGGCAAGGGAAGCTTCAATTTCAAGCGATTTTTCGAGAAGCTGAACAGTCTGAACCCCAGTGCTTCCGTAATGATCGAGCTTTACAGGAGCGGTTTTTGCGGCATCAGCGAACTTATTACAAGCTATAACAGGCTGCTGAAAATGACGGAGCAGTATAGAAATTTCAGCTAAATAAACAAAAAAGCGAGGCGGATTCAGTTATGATTTGTCCATATTGCGGATTTCCGGATTCTAAAGTTGTAGACTCAAGACCAAAGGACGACCGCATCAAACGGCGGCGCGAGTGCATCAAATGCGGCGCAAGATTCACGACATTTGAGACGGTCGAAAAGCCCATGCTAATGGTTGAAAAGCGCAGCGGCAGCTATGAACCTTTCGACAGAAACAAGCTGATCGCCGGTATTTTCAGCGCTATAAAAAAGCGTCCGGTGACTATTGATACTGTAGAAAAAATCGCGGATTATGTTGAGAATTATTATGCAAACGAGCTGAAAAGCGTGGCGCGATCAAAGGAGATAGGCGAGCTGGTGCTTGAAAAGCTGAAAGAGATTGATTCGATCGCCTATATCCGCTTTGCATCTGTGTATGAGGATTTTACCGATATTACGAGCTTTGTTGGGATCATCAGCGATCTGGAGAAGAAGGAGTAGGAGAGGTGATTCAGCTCACAGAAAGCCGCAGTGAGCTGTCGTTTTCGCCGTAGACCAGCGACGCGACGGCGGTATCATCGCACACCAGAAGCTCCGCCAGCATATTCTTGTTGTCCGGGCTGTAGTTATTGACCTTATATACGTAGATTTTCGCCGATTTTCCGGCATATTCACGGAGCGGAAGTCCTTGTTTGTCCTGGATAACGGCGTAGGCTTCATAGCTCTCGGAAAAATCCGAGGGGATAGTAATATCTTTTGACGATATTTCCTCCACCTCCCAGCCGTGAGAGGCGAAATAGCCTACGCGGCTGTCCGTGTCGGCGGCGTTGACCGGGGGATTTGCAGGGATGCGATCCGGCTTATCTTCGGGGAGAATAAGTATTACGCCGCACAGCAGGACGGCGGCTGTGATGAAGCCGAGAAAGAATTTTTTTGACATAAGCAACCTCCTGAACTCAAAGCCTGTCGGCGCGATTTTTCGATATTTCTTCCAAATTTTGCGCCAATGGAAACAGGCTCTTATTTGTAAATATTATTCACTGTGGTAATTCAAATATGCAGATAATCAGATCATCCACCAAAAGGAGACATAATGAGCTTGATCAGACTTGATAAATTCATTTCGGAGCGTACTGAGCTGACCCGGAGCAAAATCAAAGAAATCGCGGCAAGAGGCGGAATTTCCGTCAACGGTCAGCCGGTGAAAAAAGCGGATGCCAAAATTAACCCGGAGTCGGACGAGGTGAAAATCCCGGGGCAGACGATCGGCAGTCAGAAGCACCGTTATATCCTGCTGAACAAGCCGGAGGGGTATGTCAGCTCCACTGACGACAGCGACGGAGAAAGCGTGCTCAGTCTCGTTCCGGAGAATCTGCGGAAAAAGGGGCTTTTTCCTGCCGGAAGACTGGACAAGGACTCGCTCGGCGCACTGCTGATAACCGACGACGGCGAGCTTGCTCATCGACTGCTGTCGCCTAAGAGTCATGTGCCGAAAATTTATATTGTGAAACTTGCCAGACCTTTCAAAAGTAATTATGTTAATTTATTTGCGGAGGGCATCGCGCTAAAGGACGGAACACGGTGTCTGCCGGCTAAGGTCAGACAGGCTGAAAACACGGAAAACTGCGAAAAACTGGCTTTTATCGAGATCTGCGAGGGGAAATATCATCAGGTGAAACGAATGTTTGCCGCTGTTGAAAATCACGTTGAAAAATTAATGAGAATATCGGTTGGAGGACTGATTCTTCCCGAAAAACTGGGACTTGGCGAGTGTATGGAATTGTTGCACAAAGATGTTGAAAACTTATTCCGTCCCCTTGATTTTGACGATTTTTGCGCCGATTTTTTTGGCATATTTTCGGCATTTCCCCTAAACAAGCAATTGTAAGTTTGGCAATTTAGTATCTTGAAATTTTTTTCAAAAAGTGATATTATATTATTATAGCTGATACTGTGTTGAGGGTATTGGCAAGAAAAATGAACTGGAGGACAAAATTAAATGGCAGGTTTACAACTTAAAAATATTTATAAAAAGTACCCCGGCGGTGTGGTTGCTGTAACAGATGTAAATTTGGAGATCAGGGACAAGGAATTCATCGTTCTGGTTGGACCTTCCGGCTGCGGTAAGTCTACTACTCTGCGTATGATCGCAGGTCTTGAGGAAATTTCCGAGGGTGAGCTTTATATCGGCGATCGTCTTGTAAACGACATCGCGCCCAAGGACAGAGATATTGCGATGGTTTTCCAGAACTACGCTCTTTATCCTCACATGACAGTTTTCGACAACATGGCTTTCGGACTCAAGCTCCGTAAGGTTCCCAAGGATGAGATCGAGAGAAAGGTTAACGAGGCTGCCAAGATCCTCGACCTTACTCACCTCCTGGACAGAAAGCCCAAGGCTATGTCTGGTGGTCAGCGTCAGAGAGTTGCTCTCGGCCGTTGTATCGTTCGTTCGCCTAAGGTGTTCCTCCTCGACGAGCCTCTTTCCAACCTGGATGCTAAGCTCCGTGCTCAGATGAGAACCGAGATCTCTAAGATCCACAAGAAGCTGGGTACAACATTCATCTACGTAACCCACGACCAGACTGAGGCTATGACAATGGGCGACAGAATCGTTTGTATGAAGGACGGTTTCGTTCAGCAGGTCGACACACCTCAGAACCTCTACGAGAACCCTGTAAACAAGTTCGTTGCCGGATTCCTCGGTTCACCTCAGATGAACTTTATCGACGCTGTACTTAAAGAAGAGTATGGTCAGTTTATCGTTGAGTTCGGCTCAGAGGACTACAAGAACCAGAGAGGTCAGAAGTACCAGATTATCGTTCCCGAGTCCAAGGTTAATGACGAGCTGCCTAACTATGTTGGCAAGGAGATCACTCTCGGCGTGCGTCCTGAGTCTATCCACGACGAGGAGATGTACCTCTCCAACGCTACAACAGGCGTTATCACAGCTTATGTTGAGCTGACTGAAATGATGGGTGCCGAGACTTATCTGTACCTGACCTGCGAGGGCAACAGCCTCACAGCAAGAGTTAGCCCCAGAACTACGGCAAGACCCGGAGATGAGATTCAGGTTGCTATTGATCCCAACAGGATCCACCTCTTTGACAAGGAGACTGAAAAGTCTATTGTTAACTGATTTGTTGAAATTATCACTTTTCATATTTATCCTTTCTTTCAATTTCATAGGTACTGCCTATGGGCATCTGACCGCAGTTTTCTGCGGTCTTTTGCTTTTTGGAGGGAGGAGGAGGGAGACGGAAATGACTGAAATTAGAAAATATCTTGAGGAGCACCGGGAGGAGATGATCTCGCTTCTGGCGGAGCTGACAGCGATTTCCAGCGTCCAGGGCAAGGCGGAAGAGGGCTGCCCTTTCGGGACTGAGCCGGCTCGTGCGCTGGAACTGATGCTGCGCAGCTGCGGCGAATATGGCTTCAAGGTGGAAAACATTGATAATTACGCCGGTTCGGCGGATCTCGGCGATGATCCGCAGCTCGGCATCCTGACCCATCTGGACGTGGTTCCGGGCTGGGGAGAGGACTGCTTCACTCTGAAACGCTCCGGTGGCAGGCTGATCGCGCGTGGAGCGATCGACGACAAAGGGCCTGCGGCGGCGTCTGTGTTTGCGCTCAGGGCTGTTAAAGAGCTGGGAATCCCTCTGAAAAAGGGAGTCCGGCTGATTTTTGGCACGAATGAAGAAAACGGCTCGGCGGATATTGCCTACTACCGCAAACATCGCAGTCTGCCGCCCATGGTGTTCACCCCGGACGGCGAATATCCTCTAATAAATGGGGAAAAGGGAATGTTGAGAGTTTGGTTTTCAACAACTCTGGATGCCAATGTTGAAATCTCCGCCGGTGAGGTGATAAATGCCGTTCCGGGAAGCTGTACAGTCACCGAGTGCGGAAAAATCAGGATATATCGCGGAAAATCGGCTCATGCGTCCACGCCGGAAAAGGGAGAAAATTCCATAACAAAGTTTTTGGAGGATTACTCCGGGGAGAGCAAAATTATAAAAAGTATTCAACATCTTTTTCCACATCATGATGTTGGCGGAAAAGCGATTTTCGGCGATATATCGGGAAATCTGACCTGTGTAATATCCATGTTGAAAACTGTTGAAAACAGACTTTCAGGAGCTGTTGATATAAGATTCCCCATGGACAGGACGAAACAGGAGATTTTTGGGATGCTGGAGGAGAAATTCTCCGCCGCCGGGCTGAAAATCGACGACTGGGAGGGCGTAGAACCCCATTATACCGAGGAAAACAGCGCTTTCGTGCAGGCGCTTCTCCGCGTCTACGAGAGGATGACCGGGGAAAAGGGCGAGTGCCTGACCATAGGCGGCGGGACGTATGTCCATGAGATACCTGGTGGAGTGGCTTTCGGAGCGGAATTTCCCGGGGAGGACGGCAATATGCACAGTCCCGGTGAGTTCATAACGGAGGAAAATCTGCTGAAAAACGCTGAGATCATGGCGGAGGCGATAATTGAGTTGTGTTCCTGATGAAAAAAAGTTCCGGGATCAGTATAAAAGCAAAATAGTTCAAAAAACTATCAACAAGGCTGTGAAAAGAGTTTCAACACTGTGTTGAAAGAGACGTTGATAATCCAAATGATTGTTGAAAACTTGGTTGAAAGTGTGGAAAAGGTACGTAATATACATATTTTTACAGTATCGAAAAGTTGAAAAAGATGTGGATAAAAAGGGAAAAAGAGAGAATAATAGAAAAGTATTGTGGAAAACTGTTCTGCAATAAATTTTGAAAAACATTTGTAAAGGAAGAGTTTATGAAAAAACTTTTGATTACAGCGGCTCTTTGTTCCCTTGCGGTCATGGCGGTAGGATGCGGCGATGACAGGAATGTCGATTCCGACGGAACATCCCATTTCAGCGATTATGACTACGGAAACGGCGAGGTCGCGACTGAGGACAACAACCGCCACGACGACGACAGCCGTCACGATGACGACAGTCGCCGCGATGACGACAGCCGTCACGATGACGATAGCCGTCACGATGATGACAGCCGTCACGATGATGACGACCTCCATGATGATACCACCGACGCCCGGGACAGAGTAGATGACGCTGTGGACGGCGTTGAAAGTGCCGGAGATGATATTATTCACGGCGCAGGAGACGCAGTAAGCGATATCGTTGACGGATTCAGCGGCGATTAATTTATCGACGAAACGTCGATAACTGGGATTCCAAAGGGACGGAGTCCCAAGTCGGCGAAGCCGACAAAACCGGCTTTCCAAAGGGACAATGTCCCTTTGGCAGAGTCCAGAGGCAGCGCCTCTGGCAGGGTATGGGACAGAGTCCCATACCGACCGGAGGTCGACCCAGCCTTTAGGCGCCCTGCAAGGGGTGAATTTCAAAACAGTCCAGTGGACTGTTTTGAAAGAGGGGACGCTCTGTAAGAGAGAGCGTCCCCTAAAATTCCCGGTTTATTTTTTTCACAGCGATTTGATAATTTAAGTTTCCAAAAAAAGATACACTTCAAAAGACATATTAAATAAAAATAAGAGAAATCTCCCTTTTTAAAAGGGAAAATTTCTCTCTATCTCTTTATGTATGGACAAATAGTTTTTAAGGGAACGCCCTCTCTTGCAGGGCGTTCCCTCTTTTACAACAGTCCACTGGACTGTTGGAAAATTCACCCTTTGCTGAGC
>JAGBGT010000063.1 GCA_017935865.1 Ruminococcus sp.
CGCCCTGCAAGAGAGGGCGTTCCCTTAGAAACTTTTTGTCCATATATTAAGAAAGCAGAGAGAAATTTCCCCTTTTACAAAGGGAGATTTCTCTCTATTTTCATTTAGTGTGACTTTTGAGTGTGTCAGTTGTGGTAACTGAAATTCTCAAATCGCCGCGAAAGAAGAAAACCGGGAGTTTAAAAGGGACGCTCTCTCTTGCAGAGCGTCCCCTCTCCGGAAACAGTCCACTGGACTGTTTCCGGATTCACCCCTTGCAGGGCGCCTAAAGTAAGCATCGACCTGCGGTCGACATGGGACTCTGTCCCAAACCCTGCCAGAGGCGCTGCCTCTGGACTCTGCCAAAGGGACATTGTCCCTTTGGAAACCCGGTGTTGTCGGCTTGCGCCGACTTGGGGCGCTGCCCAAAACCCCTTTGATATTCCGGCGATGTCTATATTAAAAAGACTGCCGCAATAATTTGCAGCAGTCCTTTTCTATCTACAGCCTTAAACCGTAAATCCCTGTTCTCTTAATCCGTCGATAACATCACCGAGAATTTCCGCATTCGTGGCAGAAACCGAGTGAAGAAGCAATATTTCACCACCGTGTGCCGACGACAGAAGCTTTTCTTTAGCCTCGTTCTTATCCGGCTGAGCGTCTGTTTTCCAGTCTACATAGGCGTAACTCCAGAAAACTGTCTTATAACCGCAATCATTAACGGTTTTAAGCGCCTGTTCCGAGTATTCACCGCATGGAAAGCGGAAAAACTGCATCTCATAGCCGTAGTTGTTCAGCACATATTCATGGAGCGACATGACTTCTTTCTTGCCGTCCTCCAGCGAAAGGGAGGGAAGGCTTGCATGGGTCATGCCGTGGTTGCCGAGAATATGACCGTCGGCGATCATGCGCTTGACGAGAGCTTCTTCTTTCTTGGCATAGTCGCCGGTGAGGAAGAAGATCGCCGTGGCATTTTTTTCTTTCAGGGTATCGAGAATTTTTTCGGTGTAGCCGTTCTCATAGCCCTGGTCGAAAGTGAGAATAATTCTTTTATCGTCATTCGATACGGCGAAGGCATCATAGTCGCAGTACCGGTCGTTGAAGCTAAGCGCATCAAGAGGACGATTGCGTGAGTCCGTCGCCATACCCTGACCGTAGCCGATGATACTGTTATCTTCGGCGTAAACGGCTGAAACGGGGAAAACAGCGGCGGATAATACGGCTGCCGACAAGACAGCCATTGTTTTTTTCATGTCATTCACTCCTTTTCGGGAGCTTCGGAAGATCTCTCTTCCGTGATTTTATTATGACCCGTATCCTGCAATATATCAGCGGAAAAAAGAGGAAAGTCAACAACAAGGGCTGCCGCGGTATGAACATCGCAGCAGCCCCGTATTGTGTTCTTAGTTCTTGAGATACTCCCGGACAAGCACCTGCAAAAGCTCGTCACGATCGATGTGACGGATAATGCTTCTTGCATTGTTGTAGGTGGTTATGTAGGTCGGATCCTCGGAAAGGATGTAGCCTACGATCTGATTTATGGGATTATAGCCCTTCTGAACCAGGGCATCATAGATGATAAGGAGATTCCTTTTCAGCTCAGCCTCTTTTTCATCGGTAACGCTGAAAGTCATAGTTTTATCGAACATATTATAAGCCTCCAAATTCATAGTTTCAAAGTAAAAAGCAGCAACTAAACCAGACCACACTATATATTATAACTGAAATCGAGAAATAATGCAAGTAAAATCCGAAAAATTTCACATTTTGACTGTATTTTTATGTTTAATTTGTAAGTATTAGACAATATTTGCGGTCTCACCCCCGGGAAAGGGCTGAGATATGTATCCGCCAGCGGAAAACTCCGCCGACGGAAAGCGGGCAGTACTGACTTAGAACCTTTCTTCACAAGATAATGTGTATATCTTATGAAGACAGGTTCTTAACCGCAGCAGCCTGTGCGCTTTACGAAGCTGTTGCAGTCGGTACACTCGGGAACTGTGGGGTTGTCCTCGTGTGTGCCCACGTAGATAGAGCCGAGGGTACAGTAATTCTCTGTTACCATGTTGTGCTGACACTGTGAAACTGTGCACTTGATGCAGTCGTTTTTCTTCTTGGTTTCCATATTGAAACCCTCCTTGAAAGTATTGTCCGATTCACGAACAATTCTATTATGGCACGGAAAACGAAATTTATACAGCAAATTTCTGACAGATCATTCCGGGTATATTTTTTTGCGGATATATAATAATAGTGTAGACGATTTCTGCGTGATATTGCCCTGATCGTTGATTCTCTTTTACTATAAGGAGCTGAATATGCCTGTAACAATTATTCGTTCGATCATACTTTATATACTTGTCGTACTCGCCGTCCGGCTTATGGGCAAGCGTCAGCTTGGCGAGCTGCAGCCCTCGGAGCTGGTAATAACCATCCTGATATCAAATATCGCCACGCTTCCGCTGGAGGACACCGATATTCCGCTGCTGACGGGCATTACACCGATCCTTGTGCTGGTGTGTCTGGAGGTGCTTATCTCATGGATAACGCTGCGCTTTCCGGGGCTGCGGAAGTTTATTTCCGGCAGTCCGAAGATCATCGTCACCAACGGCGAGCTCGACAGGGAAGCCCTGACCGAGCTGCGGCTTTCGGAGGCGGACGTCATGTCTGCGCTTCGTTCCCAGCAGGTTTTCGACATCAAGGATGTCCGGCAGGCGGTAGTGGAGACTAACGGCAGCATATCTGTAAAGACAGAGGAGTAACGGTCATGACAAGAGTTAAGATAAGCGCAGGGATCCTGATCCTCGTCGTCGTCACAGGTGTGATATCTCATTTCTGGATAAGACATCAGTGCGGAGAGCTTACAAGACAGGCTCAGACGGCTCTGGAATATCTGGATGAGGATAATTTTCCGGCGGCAAGGCAGCTTATGGCTGAGATGGCGGAGGACTGGAGCAGCCTGCGGAAAAAGGCAGGTATTTTCGTCCGGGAGAACAAGCTTCTGGAGGCGGACAGAGTCTGCGTCAGAATGATAAAGCTTAAAGATGACGACAGCGGCGAGGCTGAGGCAGAATTGTCGGAACTGACGAAGCTTTTAGCGAATATCTATTGACATTTTGAGATATCAGTGATAAAATATAGTTAAGGCAGCATAAGGCTGTTATGACAAGAAAATATAAAATATGTTAAATTAAAGCCGAAGAAACGGCTATGAAATGAGAGGGATGTTTATGAAGATTTTCACAAGGGCGGCTGCGGCTGTTTCCGCTGCGGTGCTTACGGCAGTTATTGCAGCTCCGGCTATGACGGCGGAGCAGACGGCAGACATGACGGCGTCGGCTGTTGACACAAACAACGACGACTGGCTTCACGCCAAGGGCAGCCGGCTCTATGACATGAACGGCAACGAGGTATGGCTTACCGGCGCAAACTGGTTCGGCTACAACTGTACGGAGTGCGTTCCCCACTACCTCTGGAGCGGCGACGTGGACGACCTTGTCCGCTCTATTGCAGACCGTGGCATGAACGTCATCAGATTCCCTGTTTCCACGGAGCTGCTCTACAACTGGATGATCGGCGATCCCGACCCTATCGGCAGCGTGAATCCCAACAATGACCCGGCATACTGCATCAACGAGGAATTTATAAATCCCGACGGCTCTATAATGAACAGCCAGGAAACTTTCAACGTAATTCTTGCGAAGTGCAAGGAGTACGGTCTGAAAGCGTTTATCGACATCCACAGCCCGGAGTCGAATAACGCCGGTCACAACTACGGTCTCTGGTATGGTAAGAGCTTCACCGGACGGGACGGCAAGGAGATAACTGTTGACACAGATCTGTGGATAGAGACTCTTGCCTGGGCTGCGGATTATTATAAGAATGACGATACCCTCATTGGCTTTGACCTGAAAAACGAGCCTCACAGTACATACGGCGGCGCACCCGTGGACGCTATATGGGACACTTCCAACGCGGAAAACAACTGGAGAAAGGCGGCGGAGGACTGCGCAAACGCTATTCTCGGCAAGAATCCCAATGCGCTCATTCTCGTCGAGGGCGTCGAGGGCTACGGCGGCCACGGCGCATGGTGGGGCGGAAATCTCCGCGGAGTAGCGGACTGCCCTGTAGTTCCAGAATCGGGAACGAGTCAGATCGTCTACTCTCCCCATGACTACGGCCCTATCGTAAGCGCACAGACCTGGTTCGAGAAGGATTTTACGGAGCAGACGCTTCTGGACGACTACTGGTACGATACATGGGCATATATTGTTGACAAGGATATGCACCCGCTGCTCATAGGCGAGTGGGGCGGCAGAATGGACGGAGGCGACAACGAAAAGTGGATGCGCCTCCTGCGTGACTACATGATAAAGAACCATATCAACCACACCTTCTGGTGTCTGAACGACGACTCCGGCGATACCGGCGGACTTTGGAAGAGCATCCAGTTCCAGGGCATGGACAATACCACCGTTATCGAGTGGGACGAGGAAAAATACGAGCTTTTCGAGCCGTCGCTGTGGCAGACTCTGGAAAGCGGCAAGTTTATCGGTCTCGACCACCAGACCGCTCTTGGGGCAAACGGTCTCTCTCTGAATCAGTTCTACGCTGACTATGCCTCCACAGAGGGAAGCAATATCGACGGCGGAACAAAGTCGGGCGGCACTCCCGTAGTGACCGGTCCTGCGGTAACGACCGAGGCTCAGAATCAGACAACAACCGCTGCAAAGACTGAGCAGACCAAGCCGTCCACCACGGTGACTACCGCCGCGGTCAGTAGTGATCATATTGGCGGCGATCTCCTTTACGGTGACGCGAATTGTGACAACACGGTAGATATTGCGGATGCTACAAAAATACTCCAATATATTGGCAACGGCGACAAGTATACGCTTTCCGCCGAGGGAGAGCTGCTGGCAGACTGCTATGATCCCGGAAGCGGCATCACGGCTATGGACGCCCTGGCTGTTCAGAAGTTCGACGCAAAGGTGATCAAAGATCTGCCGGAGTTGGTAAAATAGAAATGATTCTGCATCCGTTTGCCGGGTGCAGAGTTCTGAATATAGGGGAATGAGGACTATATGGAAATTATTATTGTCGGCGGAGGAAAGGTCGGCGGCGCGCTGGCAGAGGTTCTTTGCGATGAGCATAATGTCGTTGTCGTTGACAGGAATGAGAAGAGGATAACCTCGCTTACCAATGATTTCGACGTCAAAGGCGTGACGGGAAACTGTCTGAGGACGGATATACTGGACAGCGCGGATGTTGCGAAGTGCAATATTTTTATCGCCGTTACAGACTCCGACGAGGTGAATATTCTCTCCTGCCTGATCGCCAGAAAGATGAAAGCGCGCCACTGCATCGCCAGGGTGCGAAACCCGGAATTTGACAAGCAGCTTGTTTTCATGCGCGAGGAGCTGGGCATCAGCATGATGGTAAATCCGGACTACGACTCGGCAAACGAGATCGCAAAAATTCTGCGGTATCCGGAAGCTATAAATATCGAGTCGTTTGCGAACGGCAGAGTAGACCTGGCGGAGATCAAGATAACAAGCGGCAGTATTCTGGAGAATATCGCCCTGACGCAGCTTTCGCGGAGACTGCGTCTGGATGTGCTTATCTGCGCGGTGCAGCGCGGAGAAGAGGTCATTATCCCTCACGGAAATTTCGTGCTGAAAGCAGGGGACAAGATACACATGACGGCGTCTCACAGCAATATGGTGAAGTTCTTCAAGAGCATCAGCTCCGCCTACAGGGAGAAGCGCGTGAAGAGCGCGGTACTTATCGGCGGCGGTCGCGTGGGATATCATCTGGCACAGCAACTCCGCGAAATGGGCGTCAAGGTGAAGATCATCGAGTCCGACGAGACGCGCTGCGACGAGCTGAGCGAGCGCCTGAACCGGGTAAGCATCATCCACGGCGACGGCACGAATCACGATGTTATACGCGAGGAGAGGGTCTATGAGGCTGACGCAGTTGTTTCCCTGACCGGCATCGACGAGGAGAATATCCTGATGTCGCTGCTGGCGAAGAATAACGGCGTAGAAAAGGTCGTTACAAAGGTGAACCGCATGAACCTTATGCAGCTTTCGGAGACTCTCGATCTGGACAGCATAATTTCGCCAAAGACCATAACGGTCAACCAGATATTGCAGTATGTCCGGGCAAAGCAGAACTCCGAGGGCAACAATATCACCACTCTCTACCGGCTTGTAAACGACCGGCTGGAGGCTATTGAGTTTGTTGTCCGGGAGCGGAGGGAATATATCGGAATACCGCTGAAAAAGCTGAAGCTGAGAGAGGGTCTCCTCATTGTCAGCATTGTGCGCGGAAACGAGCTTATAATCCCCAAGGGCGATGACTGCCTTATGGTAAACGACAGCGTAGTTGTCGTAACTACCAACAAGGGCTTCGGAGATCTGAAGCAGATCTTCGACTGAACTGCATAACGGGAGCGATTTGTTGAAAATATGAACTATAAGATGATAGTCTATATAATGGGTCAGATCCTGCGTATCGTCGGATTCTGCATGATCTTGCCCATCTTCGTGGGACTCTGGTTCCGCGAGCACCACATAATCCTCTGTTTTGCAATCCCGGCGGCGATAACCCTGGCTATTTCGCTGCTGTTCACCCTGAAAAAGCCGAAGAATACGGCAGTTTTCTCGATGGAGGGATTTGTCAGCGTTGCGGCGTCCTGGATAGCCATGTCGGCTATCGGCGCGCTTCCCTTCGTGATCTCGGGCGAGATACCCAACTACATCAACGCCCTCTTTGAGACGGTTTCCGGATTCACGACTACCGGCTCTACTATTCTCAGCGACGTGGAGCATATGTCACGGGCGTGTATGTTCTGGCGCGCTTTCACCCACTGGCTGGGCGGTATGGGCGTGCTGATGTTCGTGCTTGCGGTGCTCTCAAGCAACGACGTGCGGACTATGCACATGATGCGTGCGGAGTGTCCCGGTCCGAACGTGGGGCGTCTGGTGTCAAAATCCAGCTTCTCGGCACGTATTCTCTACGGCATTTACATTACACTGACCGTTTCTGAGATAATTGTGCTGGTGATACTGAAAATGCCGCTGTTTGACGCGGTGATACACGCGTTTTCCTCTGCGGGAACAGGCGGATTTTCCCTCTGGAACGACAGTATCGGGCACTACAACAGCGTCGCTATCGAAATGGCGATATCTGTTTTCATAATACTTTTCGGAATCAATTTCAATTTGTTTTATTTCATGATAATACGCCGGTTTTCTCTGGTTTTCAAGAACGAGGAACTTCGGGTGTATTTGGGGCTTATTGCCGGCGCGACGGTCGCGGTGGGACTGAGCTTGATAAAGCAGTACGGCTCTGTGGGGGAGGCGTTCCGGCGGTCGTTTTTCATGGTGTCATCGACTATAACGTCCACGGGATTTGTCAATGCCGACCCAGGGCAGTGGAATAATTTTGCCCAGACGGTGCTGCTCCTGCTGATGTTCGTCGGCTCGTGCGCAGGTTCCACAGGCGGCGGACTTAAAGTTTCGCGGGTCGTGATAATCGTCAAGACGGGCATCCGGGAGCTGAAATATCTTGTAAGCCCGAGGGCCGTAGCATCCGTAAAAATGGACGGAAAGCCAGTGGAAAAGGATGTTGTCCGCGGAGCCTGCAATTACCTTATTCTCTTCGTACTGATTTTCGCGGTGTCGGTTCTTGTTCTTTCGCATGACAGTTTCTCAATGGAGGAGAATTTTTCCGCGGTCACCACCTGCATGAACAACATAGGCTTCGGCGTCGGAAGATTCAGCACCGGATATCTGGGAGATCTTGACAGCGTTTCCAAGATAGTTCTCTGCTTTGATATGCTTATCGGCAGACTGGAGATCTATCCTCTGATCATGCTTTTTGCGGCGAAAAAGAGGTAATAAGGGGTGCTTTCCGAGAGATGATCCCGGAAGCAGAGCGTCCGCTTTTTGAGCATGATTTTGCTATTTTGATGATAAATATGGTATACATTCCGGCGTGATCTGTGATATAATCATGCCGGAAAATTTTTTTCGGGGTGATATATCATGAGAAAATGGAACGGATACCAGAAAGGCGTCAATTTAGGCGGCTGGCTGTCACAGGCGGAGCTTACGGATGAGCACTGCCGCAGCTTTATCAAGCGCAGCGACATAGAAAACATACGCGGAATGGGCTTTGACCACCTGCGCCTGCCTGTGGACTACAACCTTGTTCAGAACGAAACGGGGGAGTTCAGGGAGGATGGCTTCGACTATATCGACCGCTGTATCCAGTGGTGTGGGGAGCTGGGGCTGAACATGATCCTCGACCTCCACAAGACTGCCGGATTCTCCTTTGACGAGGGCGGAACAGACTTTTTTCACAGCGAAAGGCTGATCTTGCAGTTTATCAGTCTCTGGAGCAGGTTTGCACAGCGTTACGGCAGATTCAGCGGACGGCTCGCATTTGAACTTCTCAACGAGGTGGTGGACGAAGCCGACAATGAACCGTGGATGAAGATTGCGGAGCGCACCGTCAGGGAAATACGCAGGTATGCGCCGGATATTAAAATTCTTATAGGCGGCTATATGAACAACAGCGTTACGGCAGTGAGCAGGATAAGCCCTCCCTTTGACGAGAATATCATATATAATTTTCATTGCTATGAGCCTCTTTTGTTCACACATCAGGGCGCGTACTGGATAAAGGGGATGCCGGGCAGCTTCCGGATGGAATATCCGGTGGGAAAAACGGAATTTTTGGAGAGATCCGAAAGTATTTCCGCAGAAATAGAGCGTTTTGAGAATAAAATACCCGACAGTGGCTTTTCGGCTGAATACTTTGAGAGACTTTTTTCCGATGCGCTGAAAACGGCTGAGGAGCGCGGAGTTATGCTTTACTGCGGCGAGTACGGAGTTATCGAACTTGCGGACGGCGCGTCCGCCCTGAACTGGTACAGGGATATTCATTCTGTCCTTGAAAAATACGGCATAGGACGTGCTCTGTGGTGTTATAAGGGCAAGGATTTCGGGCTTACCGACGGTATGCTCAGTGAGATAAAAGACGAAATTCTCGGCTTAAGTGCATAATAATGCCTAATTGAAACGCCTGAAATAATTCTCTGATTGCCATTTTATCCAAATAAATGCGCAATTTGAAAAATATTCGGAATATCCCTTGACAAATTGGGATTAATGTTATATAATAAATGGGTATGCTGTACAAGTTATGTGCGTGCCGCATACCCATTTTTTTGAAAAGGAGGAAGATTATGCCTACATTTAATCAGTTGGTTCGTAAGGGAAGAAAGGACCTTGAGACAAAGTCCACTGCTCCTGCACTCCAGAAGGGCTACAATGCCAAGAAGAAGACTCAGACAAATCAGAGCTCACCTCAGAAGAGAGGCGTTTGCACGGCTGTAAGAACAGCTACACCTAAGAAGCCTAACTCAGCTATGAGAAAAATCGCCAGAGTTAAGCTCACAAACGGCTACGAGGTAACTTCTTATATCCCCGGCATCGGCCACAACCTTCAGGAGCACAGCGTCGTTCTCATCAGAGGCGGACGTGTAAAGGATCTCCCTGGTGTACGTTACCACATCATCAGAGGCGCTCTCGATGCTCAGGGTGTTGCCAACAGAAATCAGGCTCGTTCCAAGTACGGTGCCAAGAGACCTAAGCAGAAGTAATTCTGTGGGTAAGCAGCTTTGCCCGGCGGCTGCCTGAAATGACGGGAATATTATTATAGGCTGACTACTATCGCAGGATAAATGCGGAGTTAATATAGAGTATCTCTGCATTGGTCTTGACGGAGAGTCCGGTGAAGCGAGCCGTTATTACTGAACGGCAGTAATCGGACTGTACGAGTACCTATGAATTCATGAATTTATATGAAGGAGGGAAGCGAAATGCCAAGAAGAGGTTATAACGCAAGACGTGAATTGTACGAGGATCCGGTTTACAATTCTAAGCTTGTTTCAAGACTTATCAGCTACATTATGTTAGACGGTAAGAAGGGCGTTGCGCAGAAAATCGTTTACGGTGCATTTGACATCATAGCAGAAAAGACAGGTAAGAACGCTCTTGAGGTGTTCGAGCAGGCAATGGATAACGTAATGCCTGAGCTGGAGGTAAGAGCTCGCCGTCTGGGCGGTGCAACTTACCAGGTTCCTCAGGAGGTTAGACCTGAGAGAAGAACTACACTGGGTCTCCGCTGGATAACAAAATACTCCAGAGAGAGAAACGAAAAGACAATGAAGGAAAGACTGGCAGGCGAGATCCTCGATGCTCTCAACGGCACAGGCGGCGCTTGCAAGAATCGTGACGATACACACAAGATGGCAGAGGCAAACAAGGCGTTTGCTCACTACCGCTGGTAAGCGTCATTGTGAGAGGAAGATATTATGGCAAGAGATTGTTCACTTGAAAATACCAGAAATATCGGCATCATGGCTCACATCGACGCCGGTAAGACAACCACCACAGAGCGTATCCTTTTCTACACCGGCGTAAACCATAAGATCGGTGA
>JAGBGT010000064.1 GCA_017935865.1 Ruminococcus sp.
GAACGCCCTCTCTTGCAGGGCGCACTACGTGCCGTCCCCTTTGTCGCTTCGCGACATTTCCCCACCCCGTGGGGAATCACCTCTTTTCCAACAGTCCACTGGACTGTTGGAAAATTCACCCTTTGCGGAGCGCCTAAAGGCTGCATCGACCTCCGGTCGATTTGGGGCGCTGCCCCAAACCCTGCCAGAGGCTCTGCCTCTGGACTCTGCAAAAGGGGCATTGCCCCTTTGTAAACCCGGTGTTGTCGGCTTCGTCGATTTGGGACTCCGTCCCATGCCCTGTCAGTGTTAAAACTTTCACAATTCCGCCACAAAAAACACTTGACAAATATTTCCCAATGTGCTATAATGATTAACGCCAAAGATTAAACGGCTAACCATCAAATAATTAATTGTTTGGCGGTTAACAAATTCATGGAGGTGACATATTATGGTCAGCAACAGGGAGCTTGTGGGAATGCTGGAAAACCTCCACCTGCTCCGCGGACTCTTCATCCGCCGCACAAGCCAGGATTCACCAATACACTTCGGTCAGATCGCCATTATGAAAACTATCGAACAGCACGAAAACTGCACCCAGGCGACGATCGCCGAATGTCTCAGCGTTACCCCGGCATCCGTTGCGGTATCAACCAAAAGACTGCAAAAAGCCGGTCTTATCACCAAAACAGTGGATCAGGACAATCTCCGCTGCAAACGCCTCTCGCTGACGGAAGAGGGCAGAACTGCCATAGAACGGCATATCGCACTCTTCGAGCAGTACGACAGCCGCGTTTTCAGCTGCCTCTCCGAGGACGAAAAAGAACAGCTTTTTGAGCTTCTGAAACGGCTTGCAGACGTTATGCAGAAGGCTGTAGGCATAGAAGGCTCGTTCTCCGATCCTATGAGCCTGGGCTGCCTGCTCCACAGAAAATTCGAGGAAGAAAAAGAAAATATCGAAAGGAGCTGCGATCAATGCTGAAAAAACTTTTGTCCTATGTGGGCAAATACAAAAAACAAGCCATTCTCTCGCCCATAACTATCGCTGGAGAAGTAATTATGGAAGTGCTGATACCGCTGGTTATGGGACACATAATCGACGACGGCATACAAAAGGGAAAGATCGGCTACGTTGCCGGAATGGGTCTGCTCATGGTGGGCATGGCTCTCTTTTCGCTCCTGTTCGGCGCATTGGCAGGCAGACTCAGCGCCGTTGCCGCTGTAGGATTTGCAAAAAATCTCCGCGGCGCACTCTTCAGAAAGGTGCAGGAGTTCTCCTTCGCCAACGTGGACAGATTCTCCACCGCATCCCTTACAACACGTCTCACAACCGACGTTACAAATGTCCAGAACGCGTTCATGATGTTCATTCGGACGGCTATACGTGCGCCGTTTATGCTGATCTTCGCCCTGGTCATGTCAATCAAGATCAACGCCAGGCTTTCACTGGTGTTCCTCTGCGCCGTGCCTGTTCTGGGAGCTGCTATCGCCCTCATTATGGTAAACGCTCACCCCAGATTCAAGGCGATGCTCACCCTCTATGACAACATGAACAGCAAGGTTCAGGAAAATCTCATCGGTATCCGCGTCGTAAAGGCTTTCGTCCGCGAGGATCACGAAAAGAAAAAGTTCACCGGAAGCACAGAGGATGTACGCGCCGCCCAGGTTCGCGCAGAAAAGCTCGTCATAATGACAGGCCCTATCATGCAGTTCTGTATGTATGCCAGCATTATCGCCATTCTCTGGTTCGGCGGACATATGATAACCGGCGGAACTATGGAATCCGGTCAGCTTTCCCAGTTCATAACATACGTCGGTCAGATACTTATGTCCCTGATGATGCTCTCTTTCATGTTCATGATGTTCGTTATCTCCAGGGCTTCTATTCAGCGTATCTATGAAGTCCTCACCGAGGAGGTAGACATAGTTTCTCCGGAGAACGCGGAAAAGACAGTCTCCGACGGCTCTGTAAAATTCAGGAATGTCAGCTTCTCATACTTCAAGGACATGAACAACCTTGCTCTGGAGAAGATAGATCTCGATATCGCCTCCGGAGAAACTATCGGCATAATCGGCGGAACAGGGTCTTCCAAGACCTCTCTGGTACAGCTTATCCCACGTCTCTATGACGCTACCGAGGGCGAAGTTCTGGTCGGCGGAAGAAACGTCCGCGACTACGACCTCGGCGCTCTCCGGGACAACGTAGCTATGGTTTTGCAGAAAAACGTGCTCTTCTCCGGCACTATCAAGGAGAATCTCAAATGGGGCAACGAAAACGCCACCGACCAGGAGATCGAGACAGCCTGCAAACAGGCGTGCGCCCACGACTTTATCACCGGCTTCCCGGACGGCTATGAGCAGGATCTGGGTCAGGGCGGCGTAAATGTCTCCGGCGGTCAGAAGCAGCGTCTCTGTATCGCTCGCGCCCTGCTGAAAAAGCCGAAAATTCTCATCCTCGACGACTCCACCAGCGCTGTGGATACGGCTACGGATGCAGGAATAAGAAAGGCTTTCCGCGAGAATCTGGGCGATACTACCACTTTTATCATCGCGCAGCGTATCTCCTCCGTTCAGGACGCCGACAGAATTATTGTCATGGACGACGGAAAGATCGCAGATATCGGCACTCACGAACAGTTGCTTGAAACAAGCGAGATCTATCGTGAGGTTTACGAATCACAGCAGAAGGGCAGTCAGGATGACCAGCCCGGAAACGGAAAGGAGGCTGAGGAATAATGCCGCCAAGAAATAATATGAAGCCCGGAGAAAAGCCGAAAAATGTCGGCATGATAATCAAGCGTATTTTCAGCTATATGTACGGCTTTAAGATTCACTTTTTCTTAGTCGTGCTGGGAGTTATTTTCAGCGCAGCCGCAGGAATCGCAGGAAACGCCCTCCTCTCCCCCGTTATCGACAACCTTGTTGACGGCTTCAAGACCGGCGAATGGGATAAGGGAGCTTTCGTGACGCTCCTCTGCGTAATGGCAGGTATATATATCCTGGGCGCGCTCTCTACGTTCATGTACCAGCGGCTGATGATGACCGTTTCTACCACTACGCTCATGCGTATAAGAAACGATCTGTTCAACAAAATGGAGACGCTTCCTATAAAATACTTCGACAAGCACACCAACGGCGAGCTGATGTCCCTGTACACCAACGACACCGACACCCTCCGCGAAATGCTCAGCAACAGTATCGCCCAGGTAATAAGCTCCGCTATAACTATTGTGGGAGTTTTCACGCTGATGCTCTGCTATAGCTGGCTGCTGACTATCATTGTTGTGGTGATGCTATTTATCATCATCAGAGTGATCGCCGCTATCGGCTCGCGGAGCAGCAGAGGCTTCATCGCCCAGCAGCAGGCTTTAGGCGCGGCTAACGGCTATATCGAGGAAATGATCGACGGACAAAAGGTCGTAAAGGTCTTTACCCACGAGGAAAAGGCTGTCGAGGAGTTCGATAAGATCAACGAGCGTCTCTGCGAGGCTTCCACACGGGCGAATACTTTCGCAAATATTCTCATGCCCATCATGAACAACCTGTCCTATCTTCACTACGCCGCAACGGCTATCGTGGGCGGAATTATGACGGTCAACGGCTTCGGCGGAATGACTATCGGCAGACTTGTCTCCTACTTGCAGTTCACCCGGCAGTTCGCTCAGCCTATCACGCAGGTCTCACAGCAGATCAACGCCGTTCTGACGGCTCTTGCAGGTGCGGAGAGGATATTCCGGGTGATCGACGAAGAACCGGAGGCTGACGAGGGATATGTTACCCTTGTTCCGGCAGTGAGAACGGCTGACGGCAAGCTTGCAGAGTCCGAGGGCGGAAAGCACACCGGTATCTGGGCGTGGAAGCATCCTCACCAGGCTGACGGAACTGTCACATACGAGGAGGTTCGCGGCCATGTAGAGTTCGACGACGTTTACTTCGGATATGAGCCGGAGAAAACCGTCCTCAACGGCATCAGCCTCTATGCCGACGCAGGTCAGAAGATCGCCTTTGTAGGCTCTACCGGCGCAGGCAAGACCACAATCACTAACCTCATCAACCGCTTCTATGACGTTCCGGACGGCAAGATCCGCTACGACGGCATCAACATCAACAAAATCAAGAAGAGCGACCTCCGCCGCTCGCAGTCGGTGGTTCTTCAGGATACGCACCTGTTCACGGGTACTGTTATGGACAACATCCGCTACGGTAAGCTGGACGCCACGGACGAAGAGGTCTACGCAGCGGCAAAGCTCGCCAATGCTCACACCTTTATAACGCATCTGGAAAACGGCTACGACACTATGCTTACGGCTGACGGCGCAAACCTCTCCCAGGGTCAGCGGCAGCTCCTCGCCATTGCCCGTGCGGCAGTTGCGGATCCGCCTGTTCTCATCCTGGACGAGGCCACAAGCTCTATCGACACGCGTACCGAGGCTCTCATCGAAAAGGGCATGGATTCCCTTATGGAGGGCAGAACGGTATTCGTTATCGCTCACAGGCTTTCGACCGTCCGCAATTCTCAGGCGATAATGGTTCTGGAATATGGCAAGATAATCGAGCGAGGCAGCCACGATCAGCTTATCGCTCAAAAGGGTAAATACTATCAGCTTTATACGGGTATGTTCGAGTTGAGTTGATGGAATAATTACAATTATGTAACAAATGTATATCATACAGGCTACTATTGAGCAGTTTTTCTGTGTTTTGCACAATAAGACGATTTTCAGCGGATGAAAGTTTGTCTAATAAACATCTTGAATTTTTAGCAAAAATCCTGTATTATTATAAGTGACAGCAGCGGCGGATACCCTCTATTTCCGCTGCTGCACGATAATAACGAAAGAGGTATTTCACATGAAAAAGTTAATTTCTTGTCTCGTTCTCTCCGCAATGATTTGCGGCTGCTTCGCATCATGCGGAAACGAGGAATCATCTGAGGCTGAGAAGGAGTCTTCCAGCACTGTTGAGGCTACAGAAGCTCCTACAGAGGAGGCTACTGAGGCTGAGGAGGCTACTGAGGCTGCTGATGAAAGCTCAGGAGAGGAGAGCGTTCCCCAGGCTGTAGTTACCGACGTTGAGGTCGAGCCTTCTATCGCTGCTGAGTCCGGAGACGCTTTCATCTACATCAACGACGGTCAGTTCTGGATCGGCTACGACGGAACAAATGACAATGCAAATATGACGATGCTTACATATAATGCAGGCGTTGTTCCGATCACCGGAAACGGCGATTATACCGCAAGCCTTACAACTGACACAGTCGGCTACCGCCTTGACACAACAGGCGATGCCAACGACGACTCCTGCGTTCCCGGCGGTATGAGCTTTATGGCCCTTATCATCAAGGACGGTATGGAGAAGTGCCCCGGCGCTGTTATCACGATCAATGAGATCAGACTTAACGGCGAGGCTATTCCTATGTCCGCAAAGAACTACACCTCCTCCGACGACGGCAAGGAGATCAGATCCAATATCTATAACGGCTGGGTAAATTCTCTTCCTGCTGACGCTGTATCTGCTGAGGGTGCCCTTATGGATGCTGACGGCAATCCTCTTGACGCTGCTGCCGAGTATTCTCCGCAGATCGTTTCACCTGACGACTTCACAGAGTGGAAAACAGTTGAGGTTGACTTCACTATCTCCGGCATGGCTGAATAATTTTATTAGGATAATAAAAGGCTGCTGCAATCAGATTGCGGCAGCTTTTTGCTTATGTCGGCGTAAACCGACAACACCGGGATTCCAAAGGGACAGTGTCCCTTTGGAATCCCGGTGTTATTGACCTGACTGTGTTTATCCCACAAGTCCCGAACGCTCTATGCCCTCGGTAAAATACTTCTGCAAGCATACATACATCACCAGAAGCGGCGTTATGGACAACAGACATCCAGCCTCTTTCCATACGATCTGCTCTCTCGGCGATAACTCTACCGTCGCCGAATCGAACAGCCGGAGCTTCAGCTCTGTATCGAGATTTTGCAGCATCAGCGCAACTGTTTTTGTATTCGTGAAAAATGTCGAGCTTACATAGTAATCGTTCCAGTACCATACGACGGAGAACAGAAATACCGTCAGGAATGACGACGCCGCGTTGGGTATCATTACCTGCACGAACGTCCTGAACGGGCCGCAGCCGTCGATATATGCCGCATCCTCCAGCTCCTTGGGCAAGCCCTTGAAAAACTGGCGGAATATCAGTATCATAAGTCCTGAGCGTATTCCGTTGCCGGTCAGCGCCGGAAGATACATGGTAAGACTGTTGTCGATCAGATTGACTGCAAGATCACCGATTCCGAAATGTCTGAACTGGGAGTAAAGCGGAAGCGCGATGATCTGCGGCGGAACAAGTATCATCATGATAACGACAAGGAAGAGCAGGCTCTTTCCCTTGAACTTGAACCGCGCAAATCCATAGCCCGTTACGGCGCAGGAGAGAACCTGCACCAGCGAACAGCCGATGTTCAGAAACAGCGTGGTTTTCAGCGTGTTCCAGAAGTCCATGGCATCAAGCGTCTCTTTCAGAACATCCAGCGTCAGATGCCGGGGAATCCACATAACTGTGGGGTCTGTCATATCTGAACGCTCTCTGAATGCGCAGCTTATCATGTAGATAAGCGGATACATAATTACAAATCCCAAACCAAAGAGGATAACGAAGCGGAAAAAGGGCCATACCTTTTCCATCACTGCCTTGCGGCGGACATATCCGCGTTCCTCACGGCTCATGTTCTGCATACGGATGCGCTTAGCCTCTTTTTTGCTCATGCCGTTGCCTATCTCATGCTCGGATTTGACCTCGGCATTCATTGTATCAGTCATTTAAGCGCACCTCCTTAGTCGACCTCATAGTAAATAAACTTATTTACTATGGCTGTTATTATGCCTATCGCCACAAGGACGATGCCGAAATATATCCACGCCATGGCGGAGTATTCGCCGAATTTCCAGTCGTCACGCATGGCAAGTATCCTCTTCATTACCTCGTTTGTGGGGCTGGTGAATGAATCTATGACCGTGAAGATCAGATTTGCCAGAATGAACGGGCTTACATAAGGGAATGTTATCTTCCAGAAATATTCCCAAGCCGTTGCGCCCTCCATCTGAGCCGCCTCCTTGGCTGACGGCGGAATGTTCTGCAATGCCGCAAGGAAGAGGAGTATCTGGATTCCGCTTGACCACACGATGCCGAAAACGTTGTCGGCGACGGTGGTTATCAGAGTGTTCATGTTTTCGCTCAAGCCGTAAATTCCCAGGAATTGCAGCAATTCGCCTACCAGATCCGTGGAGAACATGGTTGAAAACTGCGCCGCTCCCGTGTTGCCCGTAGAGCCCATATCGCCGTTGATTATCTTGAATACAGGGCCTGTGGCAATGATTACCGGAAGGAAGAAGATCGCACGGGAGAGAACTCTTCCCCGGAATTTCTGATTCAGAATTACCGCGATAAACAGGGAGAAGATCAGGATAAGAGGAGTTTTCCACAGCGTTTCCATCAGGGTCTTGCTCAGGTAGTCCATATAGTTCTCGTCAACCGTAAGCGCATAGGAGTATTTTTTCAGTCCTGCCCATTCCAGGTGAGTTATTCCGGTGTCGATAGATACATCGTTGAATGACCAGATAAGGGATTTTATCAGCGGTATCAGGAAGAATATCAGCGTTCCGATCATCCACAGACCGATAAATCCGTAGCCGTAGAGTCCCTTTCGTCTTTCGTAGGAGAGAAATGCTCTCTTCGGCTTTTTTGCCTTTTCAGTTTTTTCGCTCATCAGAACTTGATACCTCCTTCCTCTGCGCTGTCTAACTCAATGAGTCTGCCGTTAAATTCGATAGTCTTTGCGGCGAGATCGACCTGCACCACCGTACCGTTGGAGTATTCCGTAGTAATAAGATCGCCGCCGTTTTCAACAGTGTAGCCGGTAATTGTTGAATCAGCCGTGTCCTCGTAGATAGGTTTAAGCAGATTATATTCCGCAGCCGCAGTCTCCGCCCAGTTTTCGTAATTCGCGTAGTAGAGCACGTCGTACTCCGTGTCTTTCAGGGTGCTGGTCTCCTCGTAGATCATGTCGTAGCTTAGATAGCTTCCCGTAGCCGCCGCCATGAGGAGCAGCGTTTCGGAATCCGCATCGGCATTGACCGCCGTTGTGGAATAGGGCACTATTCCGTGCATTACCAACTGGTAGAAAGGAATATCCTCGTTGAAGATATCGAACCGGCTGGAGCTGAGGGGAACATTTGTAATATGGTTTACATATGGCAGCGCGTAGGCATTGGCGCAGTCCGCCAGTATGCCGTTGGAAAGTCCGGTGTTGAGCTTGCCGAAGCTGTTCTCTGCCATTGTCATTGCCGAATATCTTGAGATATTCTTCTTGCCGTAGTCACCGTAGAGGGACGTTGTTATATTGCCGACAGATACGCCGTTCAGACCTCTGTCAGCGTAGTTTTCCGCGATCTCGCCGTACACCTCGCCGAAATAGCTCGGCGAAAGCAGCGACATATTCTTCTTGAAGCCGTCGGGGATGCCGTATGCTCTGTCATAGCTGATTATTCTGGAGTATGAGCCGGATATCCGGACGCAGGTGTCGGAGAATGAGCCGTAGCCGTTGCCGGAGTAGAAATCTCTGTTGTCGGAAACCGGGTAGAGCTGGAAGCCGTTTTCGTCGATAAATCCGGTGAGCTTCTCAAATTCGCTCTTGCCGCCCAGCTTTCCGGAGGGCTTGGCGTCTGTGTCCACCTTGCTGTTGATACCGTCGTTAGTCCAGTTATTGTAGGAGACTACGATATCCTCGGCTCCGTAGTTTTTCAGCTCCGTCAGGATCTCCACAGCCTCATTATACCGGGTGATAGGCTGCTTCATGGTCACGGGAATGCCTAAAATCGGCTTTTTCTTCTGCGTGCCGCCGTACAGGTCAACGTACATGGGAGCTTCGCCCTGCGTCGTCTTTGCGGTCAGACCCTCCTCTTTCATGAGGTAATCTCTGTAGCACTCAGCCACGTCAACGTAATCCGCATCCTCCTTGGAAATGGGATAGTAGCGCAGCTCGATATCGTCGGATTTGATATTGCCACTCTCAAAAACCGTGAGCTTATCATTGCTGTTGCCAGACATATAGAAAGTGTCCGTTCCTCTCAGAACAAATGTGAATGCACAGAGGTTATAGCTGCTGTTGGACTGCCCGGAAACTCTCGTGGACAGATACGCGTTGGAATCGCCCTTGGAGGCAACTACCATAAGCGCGTTGTCGTCCTTGACGATGCCGTAGACAGGCAGATATATCTGCTCCGAAACAGCGCCCTTGCTTGTGGGAACTGCCGTAACGTCATTGCCGTAAACATTCTGTGCGTAGGCATTTGTAACCGTGGTCTTGTTGTTATTGAAGCGTACCAGTGCGCCGCTTCCGTCGGGGATGACGAAGTAGCCGTCCTCCTGGTCTGACGCCGCGCCGAAGCTTCCCATAAGCGTTACCTCTGTGGCGATATTTCCCGCCCCGGTCTCGCTGATCTCGGAAACTTTCAGGCTGGCTTTCAGGTGGTCTGACTCCAGGGTATACTCTACCGGGTACTTGAATCCGGCTTTGGCGTATTCGTAGGTTATCTTCACGCCGCCGTTCATATCGCTGACTGTTATCTTGCAGTCCTCTGTGCCGGAGCGGAGCATATTGTTGTTTGACCGTTTTTCCGGTACGCCGTAGCGGAGAACGCTTGATGAACGCAGCTCATTTGAGAGCAGAGGCGTGGCGATCTTGTCACGGCTTGCTCCAAGAGGCGACGACCACCAGATATAGTTCGTGGATTTGTTCTTGATGCCGATATTTCCCAGTCTGTCGTCCACCAGCATGATATAACCGTCGTTTTCCGCGCACTTTCTGTATGTTCCGATAACCTGCGTGCCGTCGGAGCTGAGCCAGATAAAGCTGTTGCCGGTCTCGTCCCGGTAGACCAGTTTGCCCTCGTCGGAGCTGTCCTCAGCCTTGCCCTCGGTGTAGACCGTCCTGACCTTTTTCAGGGTATCGTCCATGTATTCCAGCTTTTTGCCGTCCATGGAGGAGAACACATAGGGGTTGTCGATGCTGGAGATCAGCCTCATTATGCGTATGGGCTTTGTCTCGTCAGCGTCGGTATATAGGATGTATCTCCCGGCATCGCTGATGAAAATTTTGCCCTCGTCGCATTTGCTGCCGCCGTCGAAGCTTGCCAGCGCCGTTTCCGTCTCCGGATCAACAGCCACATAATCGCCCAGCTTTTTTATGGCGTCGATTTTGTCAGCGAGAGCCTCCTGCTCCTCGGTGTAGTCCGATTTTTTCTCGGGCTTTCCGCCGTTTGCTGCCCAGATAAGGTCGTCGATATCCTTGGGCTTGGCGTAGACGTCGATGCCGTCCGCAGAGCCGAGCTTTGTCAGGTACTCCACGATATCCGCATATTCCGCCCGGACTTTTTCTTCCGTTTCCTTAGCCTTGGACTTTGCCGCTTCCTCGCCCTCTGCCGCAGTCTCCTCCCCGGCAGTCCCAGCCGCCGCGGTATCGCCTGTCTCCTCGTTGTCCGCAAGGGTATTTCCGGAGACTGCTATCATGGACACTGCCAGAAGGCAGAGCATAAATCTTTTTATCTTATTTCCCATTATTTACATCCTCCCTTCAGACTCTCGTTCGATAGGAGATCTCGGTGTAAACAGTGGAAATGAAGAGGTACACCTGCTGTAACAGCGACATGAGAAGCACCAGCAGGAACAACATTATCAGCATAGCCGCTATAGTCAGCAAAATGGCGAAAACCGTCTTGCCGAAAGAATACTGATGTACCGACTTTATCGCCGAGAACAGCAATATTGCCGTCCATCCCGTTCCCATGATCTGTATCGCCTGCATGAACACAAATTCGTCTCTTATAAGGAAATGAGAGAGAGCCGTGTTTATAAAAACCTGTGCAATATAGGGAATCAGAGCGTATGCGCTGTAGATGCAGATGTTCTTCATTGTTCCTTCGCCGTCCAGCAGGGTACATATTGCCCAGTTGCCTATCACCCAGGCTGCAAAGAGAACGATACTTTTAACAATATAAGGTACAATGTTGAAAATCTTGTCGTATGCCACGAAAAACTGGAATCCGTAAAGTCTGTCGTAGGCTATCTGCGAGAGGAACAGCAGAAATACGATAAGCACGGATATTTTTAATGAGCCGGATTTCTTCCAGCGCATATCCTCAAAACCCTCAACCGGGTGAGTTATGGCGTGCTTGACCCACTGTCCCTGAGTTAGATCCATCATACTGCTTATCCCTCCTTTTTATTCTTTGCAGCTTCGATCTCACTTTTCAGCGCAGCAGCCGCCTCGTCACGCGCCTTTTCCGCCTCAAGACTGTTCAGCGCCGCCGCTGCGTCTCCGGAGTTAAGGTCGAGCGAGCCTATATCCGCGTCCTCCGCCGGCTTTACAACTGCTGCTGCCGCCAGAGCCTTGCGCTTTTTCAGCCGTTTGCGGATAACTATTATCAGTATTATCAGAATTGCAGCTCCAATAACGAAATACTCGAAGTTGCCCTTTATCAGGTCCATACGGTAGCCCTCAAACGCCTTGTTGTAGATAAAACCTGCGTCTGCAAGCTCCGCATATTTCATTGCGCCTTTGTAGTCTCCCTGGCGCAGAAGAGCCGCAGCAACGCCCAGATATGCTCTGCGGTAGTTGCCGTCGCGTTTGAGCACCTCCTGCCACGGGCCAAGCGCCTCCTCGTAGTAGCCGGCGTTGTGATAAGCGGACGCCTCGTGTACGATCGCACCGAAGTCGGTCTCCCGGAAAATCGTCACCGTATTCTTCATGGAGTCTACCACGTAGAGCTTATCCTCTCTCGATTCGAGAGCCGCGACATGGTCGAAACCGCCTACCTGGGAAGCCTTTGTGCCGGTGATGAACAGCAGATTGCAGTCCTCGTCATACTGGAAAACGCGTCCTGTGGTGAAATCAAGACAGTTGATATTGCCGTCCTCCGCGATGTCGATGTCCACGATAGCAGGGGCAAGGAGCTTGTTCTGGGAGGTGTCGTACACGGGGGTGAAGTCTCCGAAGGAAAGCTCCAGATTGGCAAAAATGTTATTTCCTGCGGCGTTGAGCTTTTTCACCGTGTCCGTGGTCTGGGTTGATGATGATGTACAGGTGAAGATGAAATCGCCGTCGATATCGAAGCTGGTAATACCTGTGGGGACGTTTCTGGCACGTCTCGCGCGCTTTTCGTCGGACATGAACAGGTTCTTGAAATAGTTGCCTACGATCTCCGCCGTGGGCTGAACTCTGTTTGCGCCGTAGAATCCGGTGAACTCGCCCTCTGAATTAAACATCGCCGCACCTGTGGTGATATTGTTAAGCACCACGTAGACGTTTCCTGCCTTATCGACGATAACGCGCTGGGGAAGGAATGTTCTCTTTTGGTCGTATACCTCCGAAACAGGCTTTGTTATCTCGCCGGAAACGTTGCCATCCAGGTCGCTTATGAGAACCCGCGAGTTTTCATTGTCGGCAATGTACATAAGCTGATTTTCCGCCGAAATAAAGACTCCCATAGGATTTTTCAGCGTCGTTTTGCCGCCGTCGGGCATTGTGAACTCGTCGTAGACCGTAACTACCTCTTCAAACTCCGGGTCAACCACAACTATGCGGTTGTTTCCGGAATCAACGATGTAGAAATTGTCGTCGAAGGCGTGGTAGATATCCGAGGGATTTGCCATTGCGCCGATACCCAGATCGTAGCCGGAAACGGCACGGTCGGCAATATATCCTGCCTGGGAGGGTATCGCCTCTCCCCAGCGGTCGTAGTTGTACACGTCGTATGGCTCGCCTGCGGATGCCGTAATGCCTGCCGCGCCGCCTATGAGAAGAACTCCGGAGAGCACCGACGTTAAAATTCTTTTAGTCAGATTTTTCATGTCAGCCTCCTTAATCCTTGATGCCGGAGTGAGCCATAGTCTCGATGACCTGTCTCTGAGCCAGCATAAATACTACGATTGGAGGAATGAGCATGAACACCGCCGCCGCCATGGCAACGCCGGCTCTTGCAAGTCCCGAGGCAGCCGCCTGCGTAACGACTGTCGGGAGGGTCTTGTACTGCTCCTGGAATACCACCGTTCCCGCCTGGATATTCCATGCCGCCTGAAACGCAAAGATGATAAGTGTCATGAGCGCCGGCTTCTGGTTGGGCATTACTATCTGCCAGCATATCCGGAACAGACCTGCTCCGTCAACCTTTGCCGCCTCAATCATTGCGTCCGGCACCTGCCCTATGGACTGCCGCATGAGGAAGAGTCCCATAGGCGACGCTATGGACGGAAGTATCAGCGCAAGGGGATTGTCGATAAGCCCCATTTTCGCCATTACTATGTACTGCATGATGTAGATAACGTTGCTCTGGTAGAGCAGGGCTACTACGATGATGCTGTTTATGGTCTTGCCGCCGGGGAATTTGCACTTTGCAAGGACGAATGCCGCCATTGACGCAAAGACGCACTGGAGAACCGTTACTGAAACAGTTACCGCAACGCTGTTGAATACGTATCTCGAAAATGGTACTCTGTTGCTGTGGAGCGCCTCGAACATATCGCCGAAGTTATCCAGGGTAGGACGCATGGCGTAAAGCTTCGGAGGGAAGATGAAAAGCTCCTCAACAGGCTTTATGGACATGACTACCGTAAGGTAGATAGGCATGAGCATAAAGAGTCCCACTATAAGAAGCACGGCAAAAATAGCTACCGTTCCGCCGATCTTTCTGCCAGCCTGCTTATTTGAAGCTTTAAGCTTCACTGTATTGACCTGAGCCATTTTTCCGCCTCCTTAATCCATATATTTGCTGAGCACCTTGCTTATCAGCTTATTACACAGGTACATCGCAATAAACAGTACCATACATATCGCCGAAGCATAGCCCATTTCGTAACGCACCCATCCGTAGTCGTAGGCGTGGGTCATTATCGTGTGAGCCTTGTAATCGGTGCTGGGGAAGCCGACCAGATTCTGGGCGACTGTTCCGGCTGTAAAGGAGCTGACTATCTGCATTACCGCCGCGAACATGAGCTGAGGACCCATGGACGGTATAACGATGTAGATAAGTTCCTGCCACCGGGTCTTGATGCCCTCGATCGCTCCTGCCTCGTACATGGAGCGGTCGATATTCTGGAATCCGGCACGTAGCGCCAGAAAGCCTGCGCCAAGAGATATCCAGAGCTGGACTACGATAGTTACGCCAAGGACGTACTTCGCATCCGTAAGCCACTGTATGGGAGAGTTTATTATTCCCAGGTTGATGAGAAATGAGTTGATGTAGCCGTTCATATCGCCGCTGAATATAAGCTGCCATACCGTGTATACGTTCGCCATTGACGGTGCGTAGAAAATCAGGGTAAAAACCGTTTTCAGCTTCGGGTGCAGCTCGTTGATGAGCCAGGCAAGCAGGAAGCAGAGCACGTAGGAAACAGGGCCGGTGAAGAGCGCGAACACGATCGTTACTCTTATCGACTCTATGAAGATCTTATCGGAAAGAAACAGCGTGGTGTAGTTTGAGAGACCGATGAATTTCGGCGTCTGCGCCATGTTGAAATCCGTGAAGCCCATAGGCAGCGACATTACAACAGGCACTATGGTGAAGATTATGAAGAATATCATAAAAGGAGCAAGCATGGCGTAGCACGCTTTATTCTGCTTTACGGAACGCCACATCATTGCGCGCTCTTCCTTTTTCGTTCTCTTGCCGATATCATCGGCAGCTATCTGTGCCATACTATTCCTCCTTTCCTTTTTCGTCGTCAAGACCAAGGTTCTCGCGCTTTCTGGTGATCTCCTCGTTAATATCGCGGTTGTACCATATCAGCGTATCGCGCGGATTCTGAAGCTCGTTTACCGTTTCTCTGAACGCGTTCATGATATTTCTTGTTACTGCGTAGGACGACGGCAGAACCGGTATCTCCACCAGCTCGTCGCGCTGGTCGCAGAGCCTTTCAAGCTCGTTGTTCGACCATGAGAGCTGACCGAGTGCCTCAACATTGGCGGTGTCGAAGCGTCCCATTGTGCCGAGGAGTCCCTCGATCTGCGTACCGTATTGTATCTGGGTATCCTTTTCGGTGAACCACTTGATAAACTTCCATGCGTTCTCCTTGTTTTCCACCTGCTTGAAGATGACAGCGCCTGCTCCCGTGGAATTTGCCGCGTGGGAGATAGTGCCGTCCTCACGCTCTGTGCCGGGAACCTGACAGAAGTCCCACAAGCCCTTGATCTCCGGGGAGGCAACAGAGAGCTGATTGAAGAATGTGTAGTTTGCAATTACTATGGGGTACTCGCCCGTCCTGAAACGGCTGAATGCGTCGTAGGACTGAACGAAGCTGTATTTGGTGTAGAAGTCCGTCCACTCCTCGAAGGACTGAACAGCCTCTATTGAATCAAAGGTCGAAGCGGTCTGCTCTTCATTATAGTAGTTGATGCCCTTTTGCAGCAGGAGCATTGCAAAGGTATGACCTGCCTCGGTTGCCGGAGCGATATTTGCCGGAGGGAGGATAAGTCCCACGGACATATAGTTTCTCTGGAGAGCCGGGAGCATATCTATCAGCTCCGTCCATGTCTCCGGAGGCGACGTATAGCCAAGTTCCGTGAGTACGTCAGTCCTGTAGAACATCATGGGGAAGGTCTGGCTGATGGGCAGTCCGTATGTTCCGCCGTTGTATTCGTAGGGCGTCATGGCGTTTTCCTGGAATCTCGACGCAACATCTCCGAAGTCGGAATACTGCGAAACGTCAACAAGCAGATCACGCGCCGCCAGGTTTACGGGAAATTCTCCTCCAAGGAAGAGCGCAACATCCGGGCCTTTTCCGGCGAGGGTAGCTTCGACTACGCCGCCTACAACGAGATTAACGGAAATTGGAATGTTGTATTCCTGCATGAACTCGTTCTCTGCCATTTCCTTTACGACCTGCGCCTGATCCCGTCCCAGGGATACCCAGACATTGATAGCGTCCTCCCCTGTTACGTCCGATAGGGTGGTGTAGTCCTCGAAGAATGAGCCGAAGAATGCCTTTACGCCGAAGCCTACCGATTTGCCGAACTTCTCCTTGCAGCCGGTGAATTTCTTGTCCGCCGTGGCAAGCTCGATGTAGTCGATCTCCAGAGGCTGATCTCTGTAATCGCGCATCCAGGCGGAAACAGAGGCGATGTTGTCCTTTATCTGCGAGAGATAATCCGGTATTTTCAGCGGCTTATTGACGCATTTATCCAGAATAACCGTCATGTTCTCCAGCGATGATGCCTCCGAGCCGGCAGAACCGGAAAGGCTTTCGATCTCGTTCTGAATGTCTTTGAGCTGCTGCGAAATAGCTGCGAACTCGTCAACAAGACCGGGTATCTTGTCGTGGACATAATAGTCCGTGTACTGGTCGGGCGTAGGGCCGGTGATCATCAGTATTTTTCTGTAGTCCGTGTTCAGCGCCGTTACAACGTCGTCCAGCTTCCGGAGGGAATCTCCGATCTCGCCGGGCACGCATTCCATTGTAATGGTATGGTCGCTTCCGCCCTCCAGGTAAACGTAAATATCGTCGCCCTCGGCGGACTTGGGAGAAACCACGCTCCAGTCGCTGTCATAGTAGAATTTGATCTGTTCAAGCTCCTGACAGGGAACTTCTCCGTCGATGTACACGCGGCGGTTGGAATAAAATCCGCGCATCTGATTCTGACGCGACTTGATGCCCAGCCTGAACCAGCCGCCTGCGCCTACCTCGTCAGCCGGGATCGTCCAGGTAACGGACTGCAACGCTTTCTTCCAGTTGCCGCTGCCCAGTGTATTGTAGACCACCTTTACCGGGTCGGACGGTGATACCATGTAGTTTGAGTTGTCATATGTGGGGTAGAGGGTGGAATCCGACTTATACACCGCATTTTCGCCCTCTATCCGGATAAGCCTTGATTCCGAAGTCTCAGCCGCTCCGACGGAGTTTTTGTACTCCGCATATGTTGGCAGCTCCTCCGGTGTACGGAAGCACAGCGACTCGATAGCAAGCTGCGCTCTCTCCGAAGTAAAGCTTATCTCGTGGCTGCCCTTTTCCAGGTAGAAGAAAAGCGGCTCATTGAAAAGTCCGTCAACGTCGCCGAAGTAGCACTCCTGCCACATTCCCTGCTGTATCTGAGAGGGACGAACCTGATTTCCGCGGGAATCGGTGTAGATGTCGGTCTCGTTTACCCATACCCTGTTCAGCGTCAGACGAGATGCCGTATCGTAGGGCGTTTCGCCGTCGATCTTCATTGACAGTTCGATCTGGGTGCTGTTCGAGATCATCGGGAAATAGCTTATATCCAGACAGTAGATTCCGGTCTCCTCTACATTTATATTATAGGAGAGGCTGCCTCCGGCGCTTTCCCAGATAAGTACATTGTCCCGAACGTCGCCCTCTTCGCCGTAGCTGCCGGTGGAGAAGCTGCCGCCATCCACCTGGGCAAAGTCCGAGCCTTTGATAAATATTTCACTGTTGGGGCGCACCTCGCCGCCGTATTTATCGTAGTAATCGCTGTATGTAGGGATGCCGGTATCAATAGGCTCTATATAGTAGTAATCCTCAGCCATTTGCGCAAGAAGAGCTGCTTCGTGCTCAGCCTCTTCCTCCGCAAGAGCCGACAGAGAACCGCTCAGAAAAGAAGCTGCGGTAACGCAGGACAGCGCCCCTGATACAAGGCGGCTGCATAATTTCTTTATACTCAAGCTTTTCATCCTTTCGTTCATTAATTAAAGTTTTGCACGGCAAAGCCAGCCTATCCCGGAAATATGATTTTCCATGAAATAAGCCTGTTTTCAAAATCCGGGACTTCACGGTGAGAGAGAATATTTTGCCGCCCCGTTTTTTCGCTTATTAGCTGTTTTCCTCCGGAAATCAAGGCTGCCTACACCTTGGGCAATCCCTGCGCGGTATTGCCTTATCTCCGGACTCGCCGAACTGCATAAATCTTTCCTAACAATTATAACAAATTTCCGGCTTTTTGTCAAGAAAATAGTGAGGTAGTTAGTAAATTTTATTTTTTAATTATAGCCAATGGTCTTTAGGCAACACCGCACAAAGATTGTGCGGCAGATGCGCAGTCAGATTTTTCGTCAGATTGCATAAAAATCACGCAGGCAGGCTGACGCCTGTCAAGTGATTTTTGTGTGATATGACGGAAAATATGTACCCCAAGGGCACTTCCTTCGGGCGCCACATATGGCGTACAAAGCCGTCAGGTGTGCTTTGCGCGGTGTTGCCTTTACCCAATATTGTCTATTCCTTTTCTTGACAGATCGTATAAAATGTGATAAACTTGTAAAAGCAATACTGATCTCTGATCAAATTGACGAAATAACAGATGTCAGGATTTTCACCGGGGATCAATGTAGACAACACCGCACAAAGACCGCCTGACGGCTTTATGCGATGTTGCCTGTAAAATGGAAAGAAAGAGAAGGAGTTTATGAATAAGACGAATTTAAGTTTTACGCGTGAGGATACGCGGGCAATAAAAGGAGTAGCTGTCGTCATGATGCTTCTTCATCATCTTGCAGGATTCACCGATCGTTTTCCGGTTGGATTTGAGGGATTTACAGCTAATAACGATTGGTTTGTGAAAGAGGGGTTCCTGTTAAATTTAGCTCATAATCTGAGATTTTGCGTTGGTATATTTTATTTTCTCGGAGGATATGGAATATATAAGCGTATGGAAAAAGGCAGCTTTAGTTTAACTGATTCTGTTTTGGGGATGTTTAAAAAATATTGGAAGATCTTTATTATATTTGTTCCCGTGGCATTTATATTTTTTAGCCGTTCCGGGGATGGCGTTTCGATGTTGGCGTCAAGATATAATTTTGTCAATGTAAGGGAACTGATCACTACTATTGTATCAAATTTCACCATGCTGTCCGATACAATAAACAGCGAATGGTGGTTTATGAAAACATACATATGCGTATTTATAATGGGTACTGCGTATTGCAGGATAACAAAAAAGCTGAATAGTTTTTCGAGTGAGCTTCTTATAGCTATCATACTTGATATGCTGTTCAGATCGGTATTGCCGAATTTACCATTAGTGCCGGGCATGAGTGGTTTGTCGGAAAATGTATTTTTCAAGCGTTTTTGTATTGAAACGGCAACGGCAAGTCCTTTTTTTGCAGGTATTGTTTTTGCAAAATATGATGTGCTCGTAAGATTGAAAAAGATTATCGGAGAACGTAAGCTTGGAGCGCTATTCGGCTTATTTGCGGCTGCTGTTATAGTATGGTGCAGATGTTTTATAGTGGGTGCGGAACTCGATCTGATATATGTGCCGATAATGGCGGCGGCGTTATCAGTATTTTTTGATTTTGCAAAACCATTTAGATTTGTTTTTAATATAATAGGCGGACAAAGTACGAATATGTGGCTGATACATAGTTTCTATTGTTATTATTTCCTTGAGATCACAAAAATCGTCTATATTACGTCAAATGTGTGGATAGACCTTTTAATACTTGTGTCTATGAGTCTGCTGACATCTGTTTTAATTGAGTTGTTTTATAAGTATCTGTTTAAGGGAACTGCATATATCCGCAATAAATGTAATAAATTGAAAACTGCATAAAAGCAAAGTCGCGCCTGACGGCTTTGTGCGGTGCTGCTTAACTGGTGAATTTATGATTGTTGTTCGTAATGCGACTATGGAAGATGCGGAACGTATCTTAGAAATATATGATTATTATGTAAAAAACACTGCGATAACTTTCGAATATGATACTCCGTCTCTTAAAGAATTTAAGGCAACACCGCACAAAGATTGTGCGGCAGATGTGCAGTCAGAGCTTTCGGCAGATTGCATAAAAATCGCGCAGGCTGACGCCTGTCAAGGAATTTTTGTGTGATATGACGGAAAATATGTACCCCAAGGGCACTTCCTTCGGGCGCCACATATGGCGTACAAAGCCGTCAGGTGTGCTTTGCGCGGTGTTGCCTAAGAGCCTGTATTCACAGGAGGAATATATGTTAGATAAAATCCAAGAAAACTTTATCCGATCAACTTGTCTTGCTTTAATAAAGATAAAGAAAAAAAGCAAAACACTTGTAACTTTTCAGTTGCTTACAGATATTTATCTTTTAACAGGACTACTCGCTGAATTGCTATCATCATTTTACGCATTACCTTTCATAACACTAATAATTTTACTTGTCAAGGGAGTAATTACAGCAGTAAAACGTGATACTCTTGTTACATATTTCATATGTGTAATTATGAATGTAATTACATTTGCTTGTGCTATTGCATTTAAAATAATTGATTATAATACCGCAGCAGCATTTATAATCGCTTTCATAATTTATGGTTTTCGCATAAAACAATGCGTTCTTGAAGAAAAGTTAAACTCTCTTTACGGATATCCAACTTTTAGTCCAATTATCGTTATCAACGAAATGGATAAGGATGATCATCTTTGTCAAAAAGTAATAACTGAATACAAAGCAATAGACGATGATTTCTTGCTTAAAAATGAAATAAAAATAGCAAGAATGAGTCCAAAGGTAAATATATCACGCATATCTGGAATAATATTTTTTTTGGTAGGTATTATTTTACTATGCAATGGCATGGTAGCTTCTATAAAGATTGACAATGCTGGAAAAATAAATGAAATTTCTGTTTCTGAAAGTGGAACCTATTTCTTAGGTGCAACAGATACTATATGCGGTATGTCATCAGTTGGAATGGATAAAAGTGCTGAAGACGTTTATTGGTGTAAATTTGGTGAAGAATGTGTTACTATCAAAGTGCCAAAAGGGTACAAAGAAGATTTTGCAATGCTTTATAATCATTATGCCTATGAAAACGATATTCCGTCATATTCTGGTTATACTGAAATCTCAGAAATCTCTGATGAAAAAGTTGAATTTAATGGAATTGTCCGCAGTACTGATAAATATGATCAAAACATCATAAATACTAATGCTCTACAAGTGAAATCAGATACACATATAATAAGGGATAAATACATAGAGATAGTATCCAAAGATACAGCAGGGAAAAAAATAACCATAGGAATAATAATTACATTCATAGGTATATCAGTATACATATTAGCTCTTTTATTAACCTTGCGTCATAATGATTAAATCAAACTATTATACTATAATTATAGGCAATACCGCACAAAAATCTTGCGTCAGATGCGCAGGCAGGTTGACGCCTGTCAAGTGATTTTTGTGTGATATGACGGAAAATGTGTACCCCAAGGGCACTTCCTTCGGGCGCCACATATGGCGTACAAAGCCGCCAGGCGGACTTTGTGCAGTGCTGCCTTAATTGAGGAGGCGACTTTCAAGCAATGAATAAAATGATATTTGAAAGATTATCGGAGATCGAACGCAAGGAGCATATACGGATAATCCATGCAGCCGAATCAGGCAGTTATGCGTGGGGATTTTCGTCCGTTCAAAGCGATCATGACATACGATTTGTTTATGTCAGACCCTTGGAATATTATCTCAGGCTTGACAAGACACAAGATGTGATCGAGTACCCAGAATCAGATAATATTGACATTATTGGCTGGGATCTGAAAAAGGCATTAAAGCTGGTGTATAAATCCAATCCCACTATTTTTGAGTGGAGTCGTTCTCCTATCGTTTATAGAACATCTCCGCAGTGGAAAGAAATCAGCAAAATTCTGAATGATTATTTCCAGTCGGCAAGTGGCTTGCATCATTATCTGAATGCTGCTAAACATAATTACTTGGATTATCTGCAAGATGATATCGTGCGTATCAAGAAGTATTTTTATGTCATCAGACCGATTCTTGCCTGTAAGTGGATTCTTGAAAAGCAGGAGACTCCTCCGATGATTTTTTCGGAATTATGCCAGTGTGAAAACGATCCCATGATTTTAAATGAGATCCGCCAATTGCTCGATCTCAAAATGAATCATCCTGACGTTCTGCAAATCAAACGCATAAATAATCTGAACACATACATAGAGCGAAATATATCTGAGATACAAAATATTCTTGCAGATATGCCGTCAAGCTGCGATAAAGACTGGAACACACTGAACAGACTGTTTTTCAATATTGTGACTGATGCCAAAACTGTCAGGTAGCTTCGGGGTATTTTAGTTCTGTCGGCACAAACATATTCGTATGTTGTTTTTCCCGGAAAACGCTCAGATTCCGCATGAGATGCCCGAAAATGGGTATCTCAGAAGCTTTGAAACCATTGAGAATGTGTCTGAAAATCCGACTGTTTTTCGGCTCAGTTTATCACAATAAAATTCAGTTTCCAAAAGGGGGGTACTTTTATGATTTTTATCACCGGAGATATTCACGGCAGCTATGATATTCATAAATTCAGCACCAGTGTTTTTTCAAAGCAAAAGGAGCTTTCACGCTCGGATTATATGATCATCTGCGGAGATTTCGGCTTGGTCTGGAGCAATTCCGCCGAAGAACGATACTGGCTGAAATGGCTGGACAGTAAGCCGTGGACGACTTTGTGGATTGACGGAAACCATGAGAATTTTGATTTGCTGAAAGAATATCCTGTCGAGGAATGGCACGGCGGTCAGGTGCAGAAAATCACGGAGAATATCATCCACCTGTGCCGAGGCAGCGTAAATATCGTCTGTGTTTTTGTTGCTAAAATCCTGCTTTTGTAAAGTTTCAAGTATTTTGTCAAGTTTGTTTTCTATAAAAATATTAGCTAAGAATTCAGCAAATTCAGCTTGTCCGAATTTAGTCATTACGATCAACTCCTATGCTTATTTTCATTGCCTTATTTATTCTCTCCATTATTTCTAACCCAAGAGAACCAACGTAATTTTGCAATCGGTTTCGATCTATAGTCCGTATCTGCTCCGCCATAATAACGGAATCCTTTGGAAGCATTTTTGTTCCATAAATGCGAATGTGAGTAGGCATATTTGTCTTTTTTGCTGATGAAATTGGCAGCACAACTACCGTTGGACTGTACTTGTTTCCAACGTTATTCTGCACCACCAGAACAGGTCTGATACCACCTTGCTCCGAACCGATTATCGGATCAAGATCAGCATAAAAAACATCTCCTCGTTTTACAACCATTTTATATTTTCCCTTCAGATTTTTTATGTAAAACTGCGGTTTGCCAAACGCAAACCGCAGTAATAACTCGTTTTGCCTTGTACAGTATTTATCCCCGATATCCGCTGTACACGGAGCTTTGCAGGCAATCGGCAGCTTACCGATCTCATGGAAATCTCATCCCTCTATGGTTCTCATAGAGCCGCCCTCATTGCCTGATTCCCCGACCAAGGGGTGCTGTGACTGAACGGAAGTATCATTATCCTCACACGTTTCATTGCCGTTCCGGAAAGCTGTTCCGGATTTTGAAGCTGCATATTTATCGCTCGTTCGTTAGAAGTTATGGCGTATGGCTTCTTTGGCTGACGATTTTTAGACCGCCCGTGTGATTAACGTACCTGTAAAGTTGTTATTCAATTATCAAGTTTCCTGAAAGGGTTAATTTTCCTTTCGCTTGTATACGGTAAGATGCAGTAGTTTTGATACCCCCTAAATTTCTAATTTTTTAAAAGTTTGTGGAGTTTGCACAAACTTTTAGTTTTCTTTTTGTTGATATTCTTTTGGCTTATGCCATAAAATTCTGCACATTCACGTTCAGTTTTATTTTCAAAATACAGCATTACTATCAGCTCACGCTCTGAATCTTACAATAATTTAAGGCTATTATAAAGTCTTTCTATAAATATTTTGCGGTCTGTCTCCCTTTCAACATCGTAGTCGGTCATAAATTCTCTGAAATTTTCAAACGCATTTTCATGTCCGCCAATTAGTGCTGAAAACTGTATCTCATGCTCATAAAATGATCTATTGTTATTTTCAATAGCCCATTTCGACCTTTTAAAATGAGTGTAAATTTCATCACTCACTTCAACTTCCACTACTTTTTTCGATATAGTATCGTAAACACACACTGTGTTTTTCTTCATTTTTTCACCTCCGTTCGATTTGAATCCAAACGAAGGCTATGGATACTTTGCGGCTATACATAGCCATTCATAGTTAAATATCATCTATGTGTCCTTTCTCTACGTTCAGAAAAGAGGACACAAAAAATAAGGGTACAAATATACCGCTTTATTAAGCAAAACGATTATATTTGTATCCTCATTTTCTTTTGATACTTTATTTAATTTTCTTGTGGGCATAAAAATACTCCGTTCCGCTTTTTAAGCAGAACGGAGCTTCTTTAAAATAAAAAAGCAGGAATCGACAATGCTTTAAAAGCTTGTCAAACTCCTGCTTGGGAAACTTATTTTAGGGTTTGTACTAAGTCATTATTCAATTTTATATTTCTCTGTGATATAAATAATTAAATCAACGATGATATGTCATTTTCGATTGAATCATCAAGCTATCTTACAGAGCAGTGATCGTCTGTCAGATCGCAGGAGATGTTTACGTCACGTGCTTAAGGAATAATTTCAATTTCTCGTCTTAATGTAAGTAGATTTTCTGTTATTAACATCAAATTTTAAAGTCATATTCTATAGGTTCATTAGCACTAATAGTTACAAATCTAACCTTTCCATAAATCTGACTTGCTTCTTCACCTATATACCATCCTCTTACATTAGTAAACTGTTTCCTTATGCTTTTTTTTATAACGTTAAACATATCCTTTGAGTCAGAGCTAGTTGATATTAACGAAATTTGTCCATGAATTAAACAAGTACTATTATTATCAAATCCGCTCGGATAAAAAACAATTGAATTTAAATTTTGTGAGGCAAATATTGAATATATATGCTTTTTGTCAAAAGAAGTCAATTCATTTTTTACTATCACTTATCTCGGTAATATCCTCGGCATAGATGTGACCTGTGCTGTAAAGTCGGACAAGTATCTGGTTGATGTTCGCTCCGATGCGTTTCATCAGGCGATTACATTCGGCAATTTCGGAACGGTCGGGCGTGAGATCAACCCTCGCCCGAACACAATCACGGATATACTCCGTTTTGTTCTTGTACCCGTACTGCTCACACTTCGCTAAGATGTCTTGCATTTCCGA
>JAGBGT010000065.1 GCA_017935865.1 Ruminococcus sp.
ACCCCGTGGGGACTCACCTCTTTTCCAACAGTCCACTGGACTGTTGGAAAATTCACCCTTTGCGGAGCGCCTAAAGGCATCGTAGACCTGCGGTCGACCTTGGGGCGCTGCCCCAAACTCTGCCAGAGGCGCTGCCTCTGGACTCTGCCAAAGGGACATTGCCCCTTTGGAAACCCGGTGTTATATTGTTCTATTCAATTTCTGTCAGCGGAATCTGGGATATCTCAAATTCTCCGTCTTTCCCGATCGTAATCAGCTCGCCGCCGCGCTGAGCCGTATCTTTGTCAATACCCGGCATGGCAAGATAATCTATGCTCATTCCGTAGGTCAGCCGGATTCCACGGTACTCCACAGAAAGATTATTGTAGTGGTCATGACCGCAGAACATCGCTTTGGTGCTTCCGAGAGCAGCCGCTGTGTCAAAGAGCTTGCTGGGGTAGTCGGAGCAGCAGACTTTCTCGATCATCTCCTCGTTGTTTTCTCCGAAGAAATAGGTCACATCGCTGCTTCCCTCCATGTAAAGCTCATAGGCTGTGCGATACTGCTGCAACGGTATATGGAAGAAAATCATGGAGCGCACATCCGGCTGCTCAGCTTGCAGCGTCTCCACCTGCTCCTCGTACCAGTCGACCTGGTCGTCGTGGATGTAGTCATACTCGTTTATGCTCTCCCCGGTATAGTCGTTGGAGTCGATAAGAAAAAGAGCCTGCCTTATGCTGCCGTCAGGATTTTCAATTTTTATCATCTGATTGCATCTGCCCGTAATATCCGGCGAAATATACGGATAAAGGAGATTTTCAGAGCTTTTGAATGAAAGGGACTTGTACAGCTCATTGATATCCGTCCGGTTGCCGGTCGCCATTGATTCCGTGTCGTGATTGCCATAGGTGAACGCCCAGGGGATGCCGAGATTACGCATAAATTCGGCGAACTGGATCACCGGCGCTTCGTTGTTCAGAGAGAACGACATAATTCCCATTGGAAACACCAGATCCCCGGTAACGACCACCAGATCAGGCGCGGTGTATTCGATCAGCGCACGGCAGGCTTCAAAGGCTTTGTAGTCCTTGTAGGAGGAGGTGACGCTTCCGCCTATGTGTATGTCAGTCAGATGAAGGATCTTGAAATCATCGTCGCCGGCTTCGATAGTGTAGACTCCGGTCTTTTCGTCATATGCGATCTCGTGCTCCTCATGCCGGACTTTTGAGATCTGCATAAGATACGGCTGGAGGACATAAACATCCTCCTGAAAACGTCTGACAACTGAAATCATCAGGACTGCCGCCGCGCATATTACAGCCAGGGGCTTGCTGATATAGAAATTCCGACGTACAAGAGGCTTTCGTTTACGGTAGCTGATAAACAGCCCTATAACGATAAATATGGCAGTCCCGAAGTAAACGGGCACAAATGGATTCAACAGCTTGTCCCGGAACAGGATGACGAACAGGGCGGAGATGATGCAGAAAGCGCCGCATATCGCCGAAAGCCTGCCTGCATACCGCAGCAGAGACTTTCTGTGCTTTTCCGGCGACGCTCCGAGCAGAAAAACGTTGTCCAGGAGGTACTTTATAACCAGGAAAACGCCGATACCCGGTAATGTCATATTCATATTGACGAGAACGGTCAGCTCATCGTAGCTCATGCTGTCGGATTTAGCTCTCCCAAAGGTCAGGGAGACAAAATATGCAAGGAGTCCGACAAGTAGAAAAAGGCTGTTTATCAGGCGGATCGCGTGTCTGTCCCGGCAGAAGAAAAATTTATCCTTGGCATCTTTTTCGAGGCAGATGCTTTCGTAGGGGTGCTTCTTCCGGATCTTTCGGAACAGCATGAAAAATCCTGTTCCGATCGTCATATATATCGTCACGGTGATTATATACATCGGCGATTTCATTACGATGCCCTGGAAAGCAGCCATAAAAGCTGAAGTGAAAAAAATCGAAGTAAGCATGGAGAGTATTCTGATTCTGCGGAAAAGCTTTTTAAAGGCTTTCAGCGTCATTGGTGCTTTGTCATCGGATGCTCCGCTGCCGTCCCCGAGTCTGCACACGCTGTCCAGGCTGCCGTAGCGATTCATAACGTACCCCATAGCCTGAATATCCGTCAGACCGCTGTCCTTTTGCTTTGAGTATTCTTTTTCAAGCAAATCGGCTGCTTTTTCTTTAAGCTCCTCATTTTTCCTGGAATAAGCGACCGGTTCAAACAATTTTTCCACTAATTCTTTAACCGATTTAAACAATAATATGACCTCCATTTGCTATATTTTTTGATTCATCCGCGGCTTTCTGCCGCCTTATTCCTGAAATCAGTAGGCGACATTCCGGCGTTTCTCCGGAAAAGACGGCTGAAATAATTCTGGTCGTTAAAACCGCACTGCCATGCGATCTCTCCCACGGAAAGCCCGGTACTGCGGAGAAGATGCCTGGATTTGTGTATGCGCAGGGAATTGATGTAATTCTTTGGTGTCATATCCATAGCCGATCTGAAAAGGCGTATCAGTTGGCGTTCGGAATATCCGGCTATATCCGCAAGAACGGCATTCGATATTTCCTCGCAGAAGTGCTTCTCGATATACGCCTTTGTTCTGGAAAGACGCATAATATCCGTCTCCGGCTGTGCGCTGTAGTTGGAGGAAAGCAGTACGCACAGTCTGAGAAAATCCGCATATACAAGAGTCTGCCAACCCTCACCGCAGCGGTTGTATTCCTCCATCATCTGCTCGATGAGCATTCTCACCTGAACGAAGCTTTCCGCAGGCAGCCGCAGTCCGCCGCTGAATCTGTGGTTCTGCGTGAATTGTGGTTCAAGGATGAAAAGCGCCTGAAAGCCCTCTGTTTCGGCGATATTGAACATCTGCCCCAGGATCTCCGGTTTGAACATGATATTGCATATTACTATCTTGTCTGCTGATTTAAAGCCGTGCTCCGTTGAGCTGTTTATCACGAACACGTCGCCGGCGGAGATCTTATAGCTGTCCTCCCCGACGAGATGCTCCGCTCTGCCCTCCAGCACGACGACCATCTCGAAATAATCCTCGTGACCGTGCATATAGCAGTCATCCGCAGAATGTTGACCGTATTGCAGATGTATCGGAAAATCGGAATGACTGGAAAATAAACTCATGGGAAATCTGATCATAGCCTCTCCTTGTCGCTTTTGTGCTAATTGTTGTCGGAAATTTACTAACAAAAAATTATTTTTAGTGTTATAATAAGTATAACATAAAATCCGGAGCAATGCAATACCCGAAAGGAGAATGTCTATGAAGCTGAGAAATTTATCTGCCGTTCTGACTTCCGCACTGCTGTGCTTGTGGTCAGCACCGTCAATTCCTGCCGTAAATGCGGCTGACGGTTTAGTCACCGCCGATGCCATCGAAACAATGGAGGGGATCACTATCAAGTCCGAAAATATAAGCACCGAAAACAACAAGAACATCAAGTATAACAACCCGATCTCGCCTGATTTCTATTGCGCTGATCCTACAGCCGTAGAGTACAATGGCAGACTTTACTTTATCGGCACAAACGACCATGAGCAGTTCCTGAAAAAAGGCTCTGAGGTCGACAACACTTATGAGCAGATAAAGTCCTTTGTTATAATGTCCACCGATGATATGGTCAACTGGGTCTATCACGGAGAGATCAACGTCGGGGAGATCGCGCCTTGGATAGTGAACTCATGGGCACCGACTATAACCTCCCGTGTGGAGGAGGACGGCAAGACCCATTTCTACCTGTACTTCTCCAATAACGGACTGGGAGTAGGCGTCATTACCGCTACAGACCCTCTCGGACCCTGGAGCGATCCGCTGGGCAAGCCGCTGATCTCCACAAGCACTCCCGGTCTGAAGGATTGTCCGAATCCTTTTGACCCCGGTGTTGTCATCGACGATAACGGCGTAGGCTGGCTTTCTTTCGGAGCAGGTAAGGCGTCAAACGGCACGGAATATATGCCCGGCTCGGTGAGGATCGTTCAGCTTGGAGACGATATGGTGTCATTTGCCAGCGATTTTGCGGTTATCCCCGCTCCGTACAACTTTGAGGCAAGCGAGCTGAACTACATCAACGATACATATGTGTACACGTACAACACCGACTGGAGCGACCACAGCAAGAAGTGGGACTACGACGTGCCAGTGCCCGGCGGATGCAGTATGGTTTATATGACCACGAAAACTCCTCTTGACCCCGATAGCTGGGAGATGCGCGGCGATTACTTCAAAAATCCCGGTGAAGCCGGATTTGACTATTCAAACAATCACACGCACCTGCACAAATTCAAAGACAGCTACTATATTTTCTATCACACACTTATGCTCAAGAACGGCATGGGCATCAAGGGCTCGTACAGAAGTATTGGCGTAGACGAGATAGAGGTCGACGAGAGCACCCTTACCTTTACAAGGATCGGCGGAACTAAAAAGGGCACGAAAAGTATTTCGCCTGTTGATCCCTTTGAGGTCAACGACGCCGCGGAGTTGAACAATACCGCTGAAATGAGCTATGATACCACCGATATGACGGCTCCGAAAATGAGCAGCCAAACGGCAGGCTCCTGGCTGAGCGTCCGCGATGTAGAGTTTACAAAATCCCAGAATCCCGGAAAGCCGGAGGAGGAGGTTCCGGAGAAGCTGGCGGCAATTAATAAGATCGACTACGAGATCACTGTTTCAGCCGTTGATGCGCCGACTACGATCACCATGTACCCTGCCTCCAAGGACGGCGACTGCGCAGGCTCAGTGGATGTCAGCGGCGTTGGCAATTATACTATAAGCTGTGACATAAATTCGGATAAGATGATGAATATGGGCTATTTCAGGGCATCTGATGATACGCCGATCACATTTACTCTGGATTCGATCGTGATAAACGACAAGTACGAGTTCGATCTTTCCGTTGAGCTTACAAACACCCGCGAGTGGGCGGACGGACTGAAAAATATCTGGAACGGCTTTTCCGACGGTGACACGGTCTATGACGGCGATAATGCCAATCTGAAATATATCAAGAAAGATGATGCGATTGAGCTTTTCGTCTCGGATGGCTCAGCTTCCGCGGACTCCGACGCTCCTCTTGTTGACAAGCCGATGACATTTTACGGCAAGGTCAAGGGAAAAGGCAGGGTAGAGGTGCGTCTGGACGCTCCTACCGGCGAAATTCTGACAAGCATTGATTTTGATTCCGCCGATAAATATACTACTGTCTATAACAGCTCCGTTGGGGCTGTGGGCGGAACTCACGATCTTTACTTCGTTTTCTCTGACGGCGATATCTCCCTGGATTCGTGGTGCTTTGATACTAACGGTGTCGCAGAGATAATCGAGGGAGACGTTAATTCGGACGGAGAATTTGGCATTGCCGACCTTGTGATGATGCAGAAGTGGCTTTTAGGAAATGGAAAGCTTGCAGACTGGCGTGCCGGCGACCTTTGCAAGGACGGAAGAATTGACGCTTTCGATCTGGCGGCAATGAGAAAGCTGCTTGTTGAGAGCATAAAATAATGAATTAGAACTTGTTCTAAGAAGTTCCGGTATCTGCACATACGCCGGAGTTAGTAAATTGGTTTTTCCGAGGGGACGATCAGAGATCTGCATTGCTTTGGCGATGCAGATTTTTGTATGATGATATATTCAGAATAATCTTATTAGAGCTACACAGACAGCACTATAATACACAGTAGAAATTATGAACATTTTATGATTCTATAAAATATGATATTATAATCCATTGACACATGATGTTGAAAAATTGTATAATATATACAAAGGGCAACATCGCCCAAAGGATTTGGCACTTCACACGGAGGGGTAAGAATGAAAAAGAAATTGAAAAAAGTTTTCTCCGGATTGGCTGCTGCCGTAGTCTGCTCCGGAGCATTCTGGGGCATTTCAGTTCCCGAAAAAAATGTGTCCGCACTTGGCGACAACGCCAGACTGACTGTTGACCTTAACGCAGGCGACGGAAGAAAAGCATCCTATTCAAAGGTCGCCGAAAACTGGATAGCCACCGGAAATGCGCCGAGCACTACCATTAACGGAGTGTCCTTCAAGCTTTCAAACGGCGGTTCTGTCGGCTCGGAGGTACGCATGGTCAACAACAAAAAGCTCCAGTTACAGAGTGGAATTTATCCGTATATGACCATGGACGGCGCGAAGATCAACGACGGCGATAAGGGTGGTGTTCTCAAGCTTGAGATCTCCGGACTCTCGTCAGGTCATCACAGCCTGAAAATGTGGCATAGCTGTGTTGACAACGTGAAGAACAGCTCCCTGACTGTTTCCGTCAACGGCAAAACGACGGCTACAGGCGTTAAGTGTCCCACCGGTGTAAAAAACGAGGACGATGCAGGTATCTCTTACGCTGAATTTGATGTCAGATCCGGCGAAACGGTTACTGTTCTCATCAAGGGAGAGGGCAACGGCAATGTAAATAACGCCTGGCTCAACGCGCTTGAACTGGACGGAGCTGACCCGGTAAAGTCGATCTCAAAGATCTCACCCTCTGATAAGGAAAAGCATTTTGAAATTGCAAACGGGCTTTCCTGGACAGCAGGTCAAGGCGCAAAGTCCCATGACGTGTATATCGGCACGGACTATAACAGCGTTGCAAATGCAACAAAATCATCCGCCGAATATAAAGGCAGCCAGACGGGTACGAGATTCGGGCTGGACGGCAGCTATTCCTCGATTAATACATATTACTGGCGCGTTGACGAGGTCGACGGCAGCGGAAACGTTGTCAAGGGCGCGGTATACAGCTTTAATCCGGCACGTGTGGCATTCCCTACGGCTGAGGGCTACGGACGTTATGCAAGAGGCGGACGCGGCGGCAGGATAGTTGAAGTTACCAATCTCAACGACAGCGGAGAGGGAAGTCTCCGCCAGGCTCTTGAGGTTGAAAAAGGCCCGAGGATCGTTGTATTCAAGGTCGGCGGAGTTATCCAGTTGAAAAGCGTGCTCTGTATTCCCGACGATGGCGGAGATGTTTACGTTGCCGGTCAGACTGCTCCCGGAGACGGAATTACCCTCATAAATTATGACTTCGGCGCAATGGGCGCAAGCGATGTTGTTATACGGGATGTCCGGGTACGTGTAGGCGATATGAACGGAAAATCCACAGGCGGTATGGGTCTGGGAAGCTGCAATTATTCTATCGTGGACCACTGCTCGATCTCCTGGGCGACCGACGAGGGATTCAGTTCGCGTTCGGCGCAGAATATCTCATTCCAGTGGAATATCATTGCGGAGTCCCTTAACGAGTCGGTTCATTATAATGCCGACAACAGAAACGAGACCGAACCTCACTCCTTTGCCGCGTCGATCAGCGGCTATACCGGAAGCTTCCACCATAACCTCCTCGTCGACAATACGGGACGAAATGTTTCTCTCGCAGGAGCTATGGAGCAGGATGCTGTAACATACGGCGGCCAGCTTGATTTCCGCAACAATGTTGTCTATAACTGGCGCGACCGTACAACAGACGGCGGCGTAAGACGCTTGCAGTTTGTCAATAACTACTACAAGGCAGGCGCTGTCAGCAACACATCTCTTCACGTTGTAGCGCTGGACGGCAACGAGCTTGGCACTAACGATATGCAGAAGATGTACGTTTCCGGAAACAAAATGACTGACAGCAAGGGCAATGCCATTCTCAATTCCAGCGATAATGCCTGGGATAAGGGCAAGGCGAAATCCGGCGGAAAGAACTCAACTAATGCGGACGTCCGCAGCGATACACCGTTCTTTGAGCCGTATGTGAATACTCAGTCCGCCGATGACGCGTACAAGAGCGTTATCTCCTCCGCAGGTGCGAATCAGCCCGGCTGGGACTATCTCGATTCACGCTATATCAAGGAAGTCACAAACGGAACATACACCTACACCGGCAGCAAAGCAGGCTTAAAGGGAATTATTGACAGCCAGAATGATGCAGGCGGATATCCCAACAGCTCCAATTTCAAGGGCGGAACTGCTCCTGCCGACAGCGATCACGACGGTATGCCCGATGCCTGGGAAACCGAACACGGTCTGAATCCCAAGGATGCCTCTGACGGAGCTTTCGTCAGCCTTTCTGCGGACGACTATACAAACGTTGAGATGTACCTTAACGAGCTTGCCGGCGACCCCGTGGAGTACAACGGGATCGTTGAGACTATCTCTGCATTCGAGACCATAGAGGCTGAAAGCTTCAGCTCGCAGGAGGGTATCCGCGTTGAGGATCTTGCCTCCACCGGCGGAAAGAATATCGGCTTTGTGGAGAGCGGCGACTACATCATGTTCAAGAACGTCGATTTCGGAGACGGTGCAAAGAGCTTTAAGGCTATGGCATCGGGAAATGCCTGCAAAATGGAGCTTTATGCCGGATCTATGTCGGGCGCTCCTGCGGCAACGATCAATTTTGCCGGTACATCGGGATTTTACGATTATCAGGAGGCTGCGTTCAACATTCCGAAAATTTCCGGAGTTAAAAACCTTTACATACGCTTTACGGGCGGCGACGGCTACCTTATGAATATGGACAGCTTTGTTTTTGGACGCGGATCTGTTCCGCTCAGCGGCGAGCTTATCAAGGAGCTGACGGTGCTTGACGCCGAACATTCCGAAAGCTGGTCGATCGGGGCAAGCCTTGGCAGCGGACAGCTTCTATTCGGCGACAGGGATGTGACATTCACTGAAGTTCCCGAGGCTCTTGTTGGCGCAGAGTATATTATTACAGCCTGCGATTCCAAAAACGTCTCCGGTGACCTTGCACAATTCACAGCAGGCGCGGATATGACGCTGTATGTCGCTCTGGACAGCAGAGTTACGGCAGCTCCGGCGTGGATGAGCGGATATGAAAAGACATCCATGACTGTTGCGAATAATATGGATGTTTCATTTGTGGTCTACAGTAAATCTGTAAACAGCGGCGAAAAGATAACGCTCGGCACGAACGGGCAGTCCTCCGGCTGCGTTAATTATACGGTTTTCGCAAAGACCGGCTCGGAAAATGTTATCGGAGACATAAACGCTGACGGAGAATTTTCTGTTGCCGACCTTGTGATGATGGAAAAATGGCTTCTCGGCTCACGCGATATTACCGACTGGCAGGCAGGCGATCTGCTGGAGGATGGCGTTATCGACGCATTCGACCTGGCGCTTATGAGAAAGCTCATTGTGGAGTAAAAAAATGATAAAGAGCGAAATTTTTAACAGATACACGGAATATGCCGAAAAAACACGGACAGAATTTGCCGGATACGATGACGTCCGGGACAGCGGCTTTGTGATTCCCGGATGCGTGAAGGCTTTCAGGGATATCCGCTACGGAAATGACGAAAAAAACAATCTTCTCGACATTTACTGCCCGGCAGATATATGCTTGCAAAACAAAACAATTGTCAGCGTCCACGGCGGGGCGTATGTTTACGGCGACAAGGAGCGGTATCGCTTTTATTGCGCAGACCTTGCGGCGAGGGGATTTACCGTAGTGAATTTCTCCTACAGGCTTGCTCCGGAGACAGCATATCCCGGGGCGTTGGAGGATGTGAACAGCGTTTTCCGGTTCATAGAGAAGCATGGCAGGGAGTATTTTATCGACGCAGAAAAGCTCTTTATAGTTGGCGATTCAGCCGGAGCGCAGATCGCCTCGCAGTATGCGGCAATGATAACGAACAGCTCATACGGCGGACTTTTCGGGCTGGAGCTGCCGGAGATCCGGATCAGAGGCTGCGGATTTAATTGCGGAATGTACGATATGAAGCGCATCATGTCGGGCGAGCACAGCGAAATGTTTGACGTTTACATCCAGGGCAGAGAGGAAGAATTTCGGGAGCAGCTTGATGTAATGAGCAGCATTACGCCGGATTATCCGCCCAGTTTCATAATGACCGCCTACTACGATTTTCTCAGGGATGAAGCGCCGCAACTGGCGGATCGTCTCAGCGAGCTGGGAGTTAAAAATATCTGCAAGCTGTACGGAACTGCCGAGCAGAATTATATGGCGCACGTTTTTCATCTGAACATCGTTCTTGATGAAGCGATTCGCTGTAATGATGAGGAATGCAGATTTTTTGATGAAATATTGTCGATAGACAAATTTTGATCTATGTCTATTGACAGGCAGTATAAATTGTGTTATAATACTGGATAAGGAATAAATGTCCAAGGAGGGAGCTGTCTGTAGGGTCGGCTCTCTTCGCGTATATACGGATATTTCCTCAAAAAAATTTCCTGAGGCAGCAGCGCACGAACCGTCTGTCGGATCGGCGTGGTATTGCCCTGAAAAGGAGGTAGAACATGGCATCAGAATCAGTAAAAAGAATACTTGACGCTGAAGCTGAAGCGGACAGAAAAATTGCGGACGCACGAAGAAGGGCTGAGGAAATAATAACTGAAACTCAGCAAAACGGAGCAGTCGCGGTGCAGAAAAAGGTCGCGGAGGCGAAGGCAGAATCCGAAAAGCGAAAACGTTCCGACCAGGAGAGGCTGAGGAAATACGCTGAAAATGCCGATAAGGAATGCGGCAAAAGGCTGGACGAGCTGAGAGATCAGCTTTCGAAAAACTCTGATAAAGCCGTTTCAGCTATAATCAGCGGATTTTTCGGATAACAGGAGGGTGATGTAGTTTATGGCAAAGCTCAGAATGAAAAAAATCGAGCTCATTGCACCCCTGACTGACAGTAAAAAGATAATCGAGCTGATACAGCGGCGCGGCGTTGTGGAGATCTGCCGCAATGAGGATGAGGAACTGGAGCAGACGAACGTTTCGGCGGTTATCGGAGAATTTGAACGATTCCGCGTCACGGCGGCGCAGGCTCTTGAAATTCTCGAACGGTATGTTCCGGAAAAATCCTCGATCACCGATATGTTCGGCGGCAGGGACGAGATCGAGAAGCACGAGTTCGGCAGGAGAGCAGGGGAGCTGGAAAAGATCCTCGGTGTGGCAGCCGATATCATAAGGTGCAGCAGGACTATAGCCGACGCCAATGCCGAGATCGCCCAGCTTGAGCTGAGATCAGATCTTCTTGAACCATGGAGCGGTCTTGATATTCCGCTTAATTTCAGGGGAACAGCAAAAACGTCTGCGTTTATCGGCTCGCTGAGCGGATCACTGACAGCAGAGGATGTGGAGGAAAAGCTTCCGGAGGGCTGCTCCGCGGAGGTTGTCTCTTCTTCAAAGGAGCAGACAAATCTGTTTATCATTTGCAGTAAGGATTCGGCGGAGGAAACGGAGGATTCGCTCAGGAGGATGTCCTTCGTTCCGGCTGCAGATCAGTCGGCGGCTACGGCGGCGGAGATGATACGGAAAAATTGTGACAGGCAGAGAAAGCTCCAGAATGACGCGGAGAGTGCGGAAGCGGAGATAGAACAGTTGTCTCAGTTCCGCGATGGTCTGAAATTCGCCGTGGATTTTCTGGAGATGCGAAAGGATAAGTACCAGGCTCTGAGCAATTTCGGAATTTCGGAGACAGTGTTTGTCCTTAACGGCTATATTCCGGAGAAGCACTGTGCCTCGCTCAAAAAGGAGATCGAGAAAAAGTATATCGCGGTCATTGAGTTCAGTGACCCCGGAGATGATGAGGATGTGCCGGTGCTTCTGGAAAACGGCAGATTTTCAGCGCCTGTAGAGGGTATCACGAAAATGTACGCAATGCCCTCCAAAAAGGACGTTGACCCGACTCCGGTCATGGCGTTCTTCTACTATCTGCTCTTCGGAATGATGCTTTCCGACGCGGGCTACGGCGTAGTCATGGTCTTGGGCACGACATTTGCACTGAAAAAATTCAGGCTTGAAGAGCCAATGCGAAAGACACTTACCATGTTCCGGAATTGCGGCGTTTCCACGATTTTCTGGGGCGCACTTTTCGGAAGCTGGTTCGGCGATATAGTCCAGGTGGTTGGACGTGAGTTCTTTGACAGGGAGATCGGCAGCATTGCGCTGTGGTTCCAGCCCTTGGACGATCCCATAAAGCTGCTTCTCTATTCATTTGGTCTGGGAATCATTCACTTGTTCCTGGGAGTTGCGGTGCAGTTGAAAATGACATGGAGCGAGGGTAAAAAAGTCGACGCTGTTTTAGATGCACTGCCGATATATCTAATTATAACAGGCGTTGCACCTCTTGCGGCGAGCATACTCACAACAGTGCCCGGCATCCTGAAAACTATCGGCACATATCTGCTCATTGCCGGAGCGATACTGCTTGTTCTCACCGCCGGAAGAACCTCAAAGAATATCTTCGGCAAACTCTTCGGCGGACTTTATGCGCTGTACAACACAGCTACAGGATGGCTCAGCGACATTCTGTCATATTCGAGGCTTCTCGCCCTCGGGCTTGCCACCGGCAGTATTGCGGGAGTAATAAATCTTATCGGCACAATGCCGGAAAACAAGATCGTCAAGCTGGTTCTGCTCATCGTTGTCTTTATCGTGGGACATACGGCGAACCTTGCTATAAATCTTCTTGGCGCATATGTTCACACCGACAGACTACAGTTCGTTGAGCTGTTCGGAAAGTTCTACACAGGCGGCGGAAGAGAATTTCAGCCATTCGGCGTAAACACAAAATATATTAAATTCAAGGAGGAAAAAATCAATGAATAGTTTAGGAATTACTTTAGCCATCGTAGGTGCGGTTTGTGCGGCACTTTTTGCAGGAATCGGTTCGGCAAGAGCTGTAGGTCTGGTGGGCGAGGCTGCCGCAGGCGTAGTTTCCGTTGACCCGTCCAAGTTCAGCAAGGTGCTGATTCTCCAGCTTCTCCCCGGTACACAGGGACTTTACGGACTTCTTACAGCAATTCTTCTCCTTAGCCGCGTAGGAGTTCTCGGCGGCAATGCGGCTGCTCTTACAACACAGCAGGGCTGGATGTTCCTGGCAGCCTGCCTCCCCATTGCGATCGTAGGCTACTTCTCGGCTATGGCGCAGGGACGTGCGGCTGTTGCCGGTGTTGGCATTACAGCAAAGAAGCCTGAGCACAACGGTAAAGGTATCATCATGGCTGCAATGGTAGAGACATACGCTATCCTTGCACTTCTCGTATCTATCCTTCTCATCTACAACATCAACATCGGAGCATAAACGGAGGTAAAGATATGGCAGGAATTGAAAATATCCTGGACATCATAGCCTCACAGCAGAAGCAGACCGAGGATTCCATTATACTTGCAGCGAAAAAGAAGGCTTCGGAAATTGAGGCTGAATACAAAGTCAGGGCTGACAGGGAATATGAAGAGTACCTGAAAAAGTCCATGGCGAAGTTGGAGCAGGAGTACAAAAACGGCGAATCATCTGTTGACGGCGAAATGAAGCGGAAGATATTGGCTTATAAGGTCGTGGCAATAGACGAGACTGTGGAAAATGCTCTCCGGAAGCTGGACAGTATGCCGGATAATGAGTATTTCGCCGTGCTGGAGAAGCTTCTGGCAAAGCATTTACAGCATGGAAACGGAGTTTTGCAGATGAACAGGAGAGATCTTGCAAGGCTGCCGGAGAGCTTCGGTAAGTCTGCTGCGGAGCTTGCGGAAAAAGCCGGCGGTACCGTTACTGTTTCGGATAAAGCTGCCGATATTGAGAACGGCTTTATCCTCACCTATGGTCTCATATCCGAGAATTGCAGCTTTAGGGCGATAATCGAAGCCGAACGTGACGGTGTGAGAGACACTGCTGCCAAGGCTCTGTTCGGGCAGGTGAGCTGATGAGTACGACAAAATATGCAAACGCAGTCGCGGCTGTAAAGGCTATGGAGAATATGCTGCTGACACGTAATGAGTTGGATCAGCTTATAAATTCCGAGGGAAAAGATGAGGCGGAAGCTCTGCTCAGCTCCAGAAGCGGCGGAGAAAATGCCGATCCGGAGGCTGTCTGGGCAATGCTGAAAGAATCCGCCCCGGACAGCAGGGAGCTGGAGATCCTCCTGTACAAAAACGACTTTCACAATCTGAAAGCGGCGCTGAAGGCGATGATAAGCGGAAAAGAGGCTGCCGGATATTTTGTGAAGCCGACATCCCTCGATCTTGAACAGCTCCCTGCTGCACTGGCTGAAAAAAACTACAACATTCTTCCGGAGCATATCCGGGGAGCAGCGCAGGAGGCGTATGAGATAATCGTTCGCACCTCCGACGGACAGCTTGCGGATTCGTATATTGACGCTGAGACTCTGCGTCGTATGCAGCAGGACGCGGAGGAAACCGGCAGTGAGTTCATGAAAGAATATGCCAGGCTTACGGCGGTCTGTGCGGATATTAAGACGGCTTACAGATGCAGCAGAATGAAAAAGTCAAAGAGCTTCCTGGAAACGGCTGTCTGCGGAAGCCGCGAGCTTGACAGGGAGGAGCTGATAAAGGCCTCACTGGCTGGCGAAGAGAGTCTGTTATCCTATCTCGACGGAGCAGGCTTCGGAGAACTGGCAAAGCTGCTTGACGGCTCTGCTGCGGCATTTGAAAAGCGCTGCGACGATATGATAATGGAGCTTGCGGAATCTGCCCGGATGATGTCTTTCGGCTGCGAGCCTCTTGCGGCTTATTTTATCGCTGCGGAGGCTGAGCAGAAGAATCTGCGGATAATAAGAGTGTGCAAGGAATTTGGCGCAGACAGGGAAACTATAACGGAAAGGATGCGAAAGCTTTATGTCTGAACTCTGCAAAACAGCCGTTATCGGCGATTCGGCGAGCGTTTCCGGATTTGCGGCGCTGGGGCTTTCCGTATTCCGTGAGACCGACGGCGACAAAATATCCCGGCTCATCACAAGGCTTGCGTCCAACGGCTTCGGAGTCATCTATATCACTGAGCCTGCTGCGGCGCTTGCGGCTGAAACTATAAAAAAATACAGGAGCAGAAGGCTTCCTGCGATCGTGCTGATACCTGCAATCGAGGGCAACACCGGCGAGGGCATGAGGGGACTTCACGAGGCTGTGGAGAAAGCTGTCGGCTCCGATATCCTAAATTAAGAAAAAGGAGATGCGAACTTGAGCAGCATTGGAAATATTGTAAAAATATCCGGTCCTCTCGTTGTGGCTGAGGGCATGAGAGATGCAAATATGTTCGACGTTGTACGTGTAAGTAAAAAGCGGCTTATCGGCGAGATAATCGAGATGCACGGCGACAGGGCGTCAATCCAGGTTTACGAGGAGACCGCAGGTCTGGGTACAGGGGAGTCGGTGGAATCAACCGGCGAGCCTATGTCGGCGGAGCTTGGCCCCGGACTTATCGGCAGTATCTACGACGGAATACAGCGTCCTCTCGACGATATACGCAAGGTCTGCGGAAACAACCTGGCAAGGGGCGTAGAGGTATCGTCGATCAAGCGGGATAAAAAATGGCAGTTTACGCCTGCCGTAAAAATCGGCGATACGGTACAGGGCGGCGACGTTATCGGAACTGTTCCCGAGACCGATATCGTACTTCATAAAATAATGGTCCCCAACGGTGTCAGCGGCAGGGTAAAGTCCGTGAAGCAGGGCGAATTTACCGTTGCGGAGACGGTCTGCGTTATCGAGACGGAGAGCGGGGAGCGAGAGCTTACCATGATGCAGAAATGGGCTGTCCGCCGCGGCAGACCATATGCAAAAAAGCTTTCTCCAAATATGCCGCTTGTTACAGGTCAGCGTGTAGTCGACTGCCTTTTCCCCATTGCAAAGGGCGGAGTTGCGGCTATTCCAGGCCCTTTCGGCAGCGGAAAAACCGTTACTCAGCATCAGTTGGCAAAGTGGGCTGAGGCGGATATTATCGTCTACATCGGCTGCGGCGAGCGCGGAAACGAGATGACGGACGTTCTTAACGAGTTCCCGGAGCTTATCGACCCCAAGACCGGGAAATCATTGATGGAGCGTACCGTGCTGATCGCCAATACCTCCGATATGCCGGTTGCGGCACGTGAAGCCTCTGTTTATACCGGGATCACGATCGCCGAGTATTACCGGGATATGGGCTATTCCGTGGCTCTAATGGCTGATTCTACCTCGCGCTGGGCGGAGGCTCTGCGTGAAATGTCCGGACGTCTGGAGGAAATGCCCGGCGACGAGGGCTATCCTGCCTACCTGGGAAGCCGGCTTGCCCAGTTCTATGAGCGTGCAGGACGTGTCATCTCCACGGGGACAGAGGGCAGAGAGGGCGCGCTTTCGGTAATCGGAGCAGTTTCTCCTCCCGGAGGCGATATTTCAGAGCCGGTATCCCAGGCGACGCTGCGTATTGTCAAGGTTTTCTGGGGACTCGATTCCAGCCTGGCTTACCAGCGGCATTTTCCGGCAATTAACTGGCTCACCAGCTACTCGCTCTATGCCGATTCTCTGGCAGATTGGTACAACAACAACGTTTCGGCGGACTGGATGACTCTGCGCGGAAGATTTATGGCTATTCTGAATGATGAGGCGGAGCTTAAAGAGATCGTAAAGCTTATCGGTATGGACGCTCTCTCGGCTTCGGACAGACTGAAAATGGAGACTGCGCGCTCTATCCGCGAGGATTTTCTGCATCAGCTTGCTTTCCACGAGATAGACACATATACAAGCCTGAAAAAGCAGCTTTATATGATGAAGCTCATCCTGAATTTCAACGATGAGGCAGAGGCTGCTATTGCAAAGGGCGCGGATGTTGAGGCTGTTTCGGGACTTGCAGTCCGTGAAAAGATCGGCAGATTCAAGTATGTTGCCGAGGAGAACACTGATAGTGAATACTCCAGGCTTTCTACGGAAATTTCGGCAGAGCTTGACAGGCTTACAAAGGAAACGGAGGAATACTGATGCCAAGAGAATACAGAACAATTGAAGAAGCCGCAGGTCCTCTTCTCCTTGTTAAGGGAGTTGAAAACTGCACCTACGGCGAGCTTGCAGATATCCGGCTGAAAAACGGTGAAAAGCGGAGATGCCGCGTGCTGGAGATAAACGGAAGCGACGCTCTCGTTCAGCTTTTCGAGAACTCCGCGGGAATAAATTTGCAGGACAGCGCAGTTGTCTTTACAGGTCACCAGATGGAGCTGGGCGTTTCCGAGGATATGCTGGGACGGGTTTTCGACGGCATGGGAAATCCGATCGACGACGGCCCGGATATTATCCCGGAAATGCGCATGGACGTTAACGGTCTGCCGATGAACCCGGTTGCGAGAAAATATCCGCAGGAGTTTATCCAGACAGGCGTATCCGCTATTGACGGACTGAATACCCTGGTACGCGGACAGAAGCTGCCGATATTTTCTGCCAGCGGTCTCCCTCATGCACAGCTTGCGGCACAGATTGCGCGTCAGGCTAAGGTTCTGGGGGACAACGAGCAGTTTGCCGTTGTTTTCGCGGCTATGGGTATCACTTTCGAGGAGTCGGAGTATTTCGTAAACAGCTTCCGTGAGACGGGCGCTCTGGACAGGACCGTGCTCTTCGTGAATCTTGCCAACGACTCGGCTATCGAGCGTCTTGCTACGCCGAAAATGGCGCTTACCGCTGCGGAATATCTGGCGTTTGAAAAGGGAATGCACGTGCTTGTTATCCTGACGGATATCACAAACTATGCCGACGCTCTCCGTGAGGTCTCGGCGGCGCGAAAGGAAGTTCCCGGCAGACGAGGCTATCCCGGATATATGTACACCGACCTTGCATCGCTTTATGAGCGCGCAGGCAGACAGGACGGCAAGGAGGGAAGCATCACTATGATACCGATTCTCACCATGCCGGAGGACGACAAAACTCATCCTATCCCCGACCTGACCGGCTACATTACAGAGGGACAGATCATTCTCTCGCGAGAGCTTTTCAGAAAGGGGATAAATCCTCCTGTTGACGTTCTGCCGTCGCTTTCACGTCTTAAAGATAAGGGTATCGGCAAGGGCAAAACGAGAGCCGACCACTCCGACACCATGAATCAGCTTTTCTCCGCATACGCCCGGGGAAAGGACGCCAAGGAGCTTATGGTCGTACTGGGCGAGGCTGCCCTGACTCCCACAGATCTGCTTTATGCCAGATTTGCGGACGAGTTCGAGAAGAGATATGTTTCACAGGGCTTCGATAACAACAGAAGCATCGAGGAGACCCTTTCGATAGGCTGGGAGCTGCTCAGACTTCTGCCGAGAAGCGAGCTGAAACGTATCCGCGAGGAGTATCTCAATGAATACTATGATTGATCTTACGGCTGAGAAAAGGGAGGTGAGCCTGAATGGCAAGGCTTAATGTAAATCCCACGCGAATGGAGCTGAGCAGCCTGAAAAAGAAGCTCGCCTCGGCACAGCGCGGACATAAACTGCTGAAAGACAAGCGCGACGAGCTTATGCGGCAGTTTATGAATCTCATAAAGGAGAATAAACAGCTTCGCTCGGAGGTCGAGGAGGGCATCCGTGAGGCTAATCGTTATATGGCTGTTGCAGGCTCAGTAATGCAGCGTGAGGTGTTGGAGACAGCGCTGCTGCTGCCTAAGCAGGAGGTGGAGCTGGAGGTCACGGAAAAAAACGTTATGAGCGTTTATATCCCGGTTTTCAGCCCGAAATACCGCACCGCGGACACCGATGACATCTATTCATACGGAACTGCGTTCACATCTGTTGACCTGGACGGAGCTATCAGCGCATTGAGCGATATTTTCCCTAAGATGATACGGCTTGCGGAAATCGAGAAAGCCTGTCAGCTTATGGCAGATGAGATCGAAAAGACCCGTCGGCGTGTCAATGCCCTGGAGCATATAATGATACCGGACTATCAGGAGACCATAAAATATATAACCATGAAGCTTTCGGAGAATGAAAGAAGCACCACGACTTCCCTTATGAAGGTAAAAGACATGGTGCTGAAGCAAAGTCATAATTTCACATAACCGGGTATATACTCGCCTCTGTTGCAAAATATCCAAAGGGATGCTGAACAGAAATTTTGTATGTCAAGGCGGAGGAGGAAAGCATACTGACGTATGGTGACGACGACAACGCAGACAGACAAAATTTATGTCAGCATTACTGGATATTTTGCAATGGAGGCGAGTATAAATAAAAGGCTGTTGCAGGAGAGATCGCAGCAGCCTTTTTTGTGGATTGCAATAAAGTAAATTTATATTAGAACCTGTCCACATAGAAAGTTACGCACGTCTTTTCGGCGAATTTTGCCGATGTCTGCGTTGAAAAAGCTCACCATACGTCAGTATGCTTTCGCTTTTTCGCCTTGCCCTCGTCAAAATTACGCTCGAAAATCCGCACATAATTTCTATGTGGACAGGTTCTTAAACTGAATATGCTGACAAATCAAATCAGCATAAACAGTGGGAAAAAGCTTATCAGATAGCGGCAGCGTGTTTCCCAGATAAGAAGAAAAAGACAAAGTCCGAAAAGGCTCAGGCGGAAAACGAAAGCTTCGTCTGCGCCTTTTTTTCTGGAATCGACTAAACTTAGCAGTATCGAGAACATAAGCGTGAAATGGCAGAAAAATGATGTGAAAATAAAGCAGGGCGAAGTGAAAGAATCTTTGTAGAAATAGCCTGCCATAAAGGTGATATTTTCCCATGTATAGGCGACCTTGTTACATAAGTGACCCAGGAAGCCGGTCAATCCCTGAGCTTCGAGCTTTTCTGCCAGTCTTGAGAGATCGGCAGAAACTTTTTCGTTTCCTGGAAAGCTCCGGGTGTAGAAAAAGTCATCGGAATTGTAACCGCCTCTGCCGTCAGCGCTCATCATGATCCAGTGAACGAACGGGAAAGCTTTTTCTTTAAGGGCTTTACTGCTGATATTAAGCAGCCTCATAGCCGAAAAAGATATAGCTTTTATCACCGCGGCGCATGGGAGAACAAGTGCGGCAAAGGACTTTGCCTTGCAATGTCTGAGCGCCATATCGGCAATTATCGCTATCAGCAGAACAAGCGCGCTGCCTTTCATTTTATATCCCAGTCCGATAAAAGCTCCGCAGAAAATAATATCGGAGATCTTGCCGGACTTTCTGAATCTGAGGTAGAAATAAGCGGCTGCCATCACCAGCGGCATAGCCATTGAATCAGTGTAGAAAAAGGCTGAGTATGTTACCAGTGGCGCGAAGAGCATACCGCGTATGGCGCATATATATGCCTTTGACGGCTGATAGATCATTTCCGCGCAACGGCAGAGAAGCCAGTATGATATGCTCAGTCCCAGGATATTTACCGCGGTAGGCAAAAAATCGCTCATCTGTCCCGTAAGCGCATACTCTATCTTGTAGAGGATATACACTACGGAAAAAAGCATATGGTTATTGGGATAGCATTCAAAATAATCGGAATGGTAATCCGGCAAGCCCTCATAGATATTATTTCCGAGGATGAGATTTTTTGCCCCGGTGCATACGTATGAGAGGTCGTTTTTGGGAGTAAAATCTACGAATATGGCTGTGATGAGCTGTGAAGCAAAGAGGATGATGCAGAGCAGGGCAGTAAATCTTCTGTAATCATATACGGATAAATTTTTGGTATACTTTTCTATCCTGTTAAGCCCTACAGCGGCTGCCAGGCAAATGGCAGCTCCCAGGGATACTATAAGCCAGGGCAGAGGAAGCGTATTTACCTTATTTGCAGCCGCTCCGCAAAGTCCGAGGACAATAGCGGCTGCAAAAAATATTATCATAGAGTGATCTAAAAGATTTACTGCTCGTTTCATAAAATCTCCTGCTTTTTATTGATAAAATATTTCTTCCGTATCTTCTGCGTAGGGGTCGTAATCATGGTCTTCGATTTTGTATTTCATCAGGTCATCAATAAGCTTGCGGTTTTCTTCGGTGTCTTTCAGGAAGTAGTAAGAGCCGTAGTCGGATAAGCTGATAATTGCGATCGGCTTTTCTCCGATGACAAAGGATGTCATATTGTCGATAAGATCGCTGATATACGGATTATCGCAGCTTATCTCAGAGACTCTGCCATATGATATCGAGCCGCTATATCCATAGGATGAAATATTACACAATTCGTCTATTGCCGAGAGAAAATCTATGTCGTATGAGTAGTCATTTTCACCATAGGTCTCGTAGCTAAGACCGTTATATGATGCAAGGACCGGATCGGTCATGATCGAGAAATTTTCGTCGATAGACGCTTCGCTGAAATCAAAGCCTAAATCATTGAAATTAGCAATCGTGCGCTCAAAGCTTTTCAGCACGAACATGGTATTATCGAGGTAGCAGTAAACGTCGCCGTTCATAAGGTCATCTTCGGTCATGTCGTTTATATCCGCTTTCAGGTCGCTGACGAACTTTTCCATTTCGCTTTCGGATAAATTAGCAGACTGGCTTAAATTTATAAAGCTTGCGCTCATAACATAAGGCGATCTGGAGTTGCTGTATTCGTCCTTATAGCCGATATCCTCCGTGAAGAGATCAGCAGCCTCATCAGAGAGGAGGATAGCCTTGATAAGCCCGGTCTCCATGCTCTGTGTGACCGTATATTCACGGGAGAAAACCGCTCCGGATTTTGTCGTGTATGTCAGTCTGAAAAAACTATCGTTGGTTGTGTATATATTGTCGCCCTTGTTTACGGGAGGAAAGTCGTTTTTATCGGGGTTATAGTATTTGTCGATACATTCCTGGTGGAGCTTTACAGCCTCCTCGATAACCTTTTCATCGGTAAATTTCACAGATGAGATGAGTTGGGATGATCCGCCATCAATTATAACGGATCTGACAGAGTCGGCGGAGGGAATACGCTTTGGCGCGCCGAATCCGTCACTGGCGATACAAATTCCCAGAACACCTAAAGCTGCGGCAGTGGCAACGACAAAGCTTATGGCAGCCGTCCACAATTTCTTGAATCCGCGTCTTGTGACGATCTCCATTATGAACCAGCCTATGGCGCAGACAACGATTCCGGCGGAAATAGGCGCATCTTCCGTGATAAACATTGAAAGGATACAGAAAACAGCCATTGTCAGCAGGGCATAGAAGAATGAGCGGTGAACGTAGGGCTTTGAGACATCCTCTGCCTTTCTTGATTTATAGAGGAAAAATGCCGCTGCAGCGTATATAGCCGTGCAGATAATGTTCATTATTATCCACTTTGCAAACATTGAATCGAAATTTGTACTGTCACTGTATGCCGAGAAGTAGTCTTCAAAGTTAAGAAGAAATGCGGCTGCTCCCACAGGCGATGTGTCCGTGAAGATATTCATTCGCAGCAATGATTCAGGAACTACTCCGAAAGCAGCCGTTTCTATAACGGCAAACCACAGACAAGCAATTGTTGACGGAATAAGCACGTTGAAAGCACATATACTGAATCCTGCTTCAAATCCGTTGCCGCAGAAAGTAAGGGAGAACACCGAAACGGTGTAAAACTGGAGCATACCCAGGAAAACTATCGTGCCGACCCTGAATACAATAGGCATGACTTTTTCCCAGAACATTTTAGTATCAATAAAAATCGAGCCGATGCCGACAATTGCCAGGCTGAGGATAACTGCTGCGATAACAGGTACAAGATAAACTGCAAGTCCCGAGAGATAGTCGGCGAAAAAGCGCTGCTTGTTGTTCAGCGGAAGAGCGTAGTGCATATCCGCATTGGATTTCTTGTGCAGATATGAGAAATGGTTGAGAACAGTGGGGATAGCCGTTATAATGCTGATCCAGAAAGCGATAACAGCTATAACGGCAAAAGCAGCTCCGCCGTTCGAGATTGAATTAATAGTGTCCGGGCTAAGATTATCATAATTCTCCTCAACATAGGACATGAGAAGTACAAGAACCGCCGCCACAGGCAGCGCCAGAAGCTGCATAACGCAGTTTACAATAAGACATTTCTTGTTGGAGTTTATATCGGTAAAGAAACGTCTGCCGAAAAAGCTCTTTGTTTTGACTTGTTTAGTTGTCTCACTTGATGTTGCTGCTGTCATAGCCGAGCACCTCCAGTTCGTAGATAAATATTTCCTCAAGAGTAAGCGGTATCATTTCCAGTAGCACGGGATCTTTCGGCTCAAAGAACTTTTTCAGTTCCTCAGCCTCGCCCTTGGCGATGATGTAGTGGATGCTCTGAGTCCTCTCGTAGTGGAGGATATCAAGTCCCGATGCGGCAAGCTCCTCCTTGGTGTATATGGCAGGCGTGCCGTTCTCGTCTTTTGGGAATACCGCCTGTATCTTGTGTACGCTGCTTGTAACGCTGTCGATCTCCCGGCAGAAAACGACCTTTCCGTCATGGATAAGCGCCGCAGTGTCGCATACCTCGTTTATTTCTTTCAGGTTGTGGGAGGAGATGACAGTCGTCAGTCCGCGGTCGATCATGGCGTCCACAAGCATATTCTTGACAATGATACGCATGGTCGGGTCAAGACCGTCAAACGCCTCGTCCAGGAGCAGGTAATCCGTCTTGCAGGCAAGCCCGACAATGACGATAGCCTGACGCTTCATTCCCTTTGAAAAGGTAGAAATTTTCTTATCCAGGGGCAGATTCACCGCTTTTCTCAGGCGCTCAAAGGTCTCGTCGCAGAATGTCCTGTAATAGCCCTTGTAGTATTCTTTAAGCTGTTTCAGCGTAAAGCTGCTGAACTGCACTGTTTCGTCATTGATAAAAAAGACCTTTTCTTTTGCCGCCGGATTGTCGTAAACCGGCTCACCGTCGATGAGAACCTCGCCCTGCTCCTGCTTGTATATTCCCGAAAGCAGCCGGAGAATGGTGGATTTTCCTGCTCCGTTAGAGCCGAGCAGACCGAATGCCGTACCTTTTTCAATAGTGAGATCAACGCCGTCCAGCGCCGTATAGCTGTCAAATTTCTTGACAGTATTCTTTAGTTCAATCATTTGCCTCTCCTTTCTTGTCTGCGAATACCTCGTCTATGTGAGCTTTCAGCGTATCTGCGGAAACGCCGCTTTTCTTCGCGCTCTTCGCTGCCTCGTCAAATTCCGCAAGAGCCGATTCATGGAAAACGCTGTTGTCGACAGCCGCTATGAAGCTTCCCCGTCCCGGAACAGAATAGATGACTCCGCGCCGTTCAAGCTCCTGATATGCTTTGGAAACGGTGTTCGGGTTGACTCCCGTGTCTTTGGAAAGGCTGCGGACGCTTGGTAGCTGGTCATTTTCGCTGAGAGTCCCGGCGAGTATCAGATCGGTGATCTTTCTGTAGATCTGCTCGTAAATGGGAACTCTGCTTGTTAAATCTATAGAGAACATAGACACTCCTTTCTATTGTCAGCACCGACAGATGCTGTTATGAGTTTTTCTGTTTGTAGTGTACTATAACAAATAGTACGGTTACTACAGTTATATCATAACACGCTTTGAAGCATTTGTCAAGGGTTTTTTGAAAAAAATTTCAAATTCATTTTCAGAGCTTTCAGAGAGTAGACTCAATTAATATAGAATTAATCTTTGGTTCATTGTTTGTTCATATTTATTCATACATAATATGGTATAATATAACTAATTGCAAATTTGTTTTGCGACATATTTTTTAAAGGCGGTAGTATTATGGTTTTTGGTGCAGTATTGGCTGGCGGAAAAGGTTCGCGTATGGGAAATTATACAGTCCCCAAGCAGTTCCTCCCCGCAGGAGGCAAGCCTATAATCGTTCATGTTGTGGAGAAATTCCTGGTGCATCCGGAGATAGATTACGTTATTGTCGGCGTAAATCCGGAATGGCTTCAGCATATGACCGATATTGTGGAGAAATATCTCCCCGATGCGGACAGGCTTACCGTTATTGCAGGAGGTGCAGACAGAAACAGCACCATAGCCAATGTCATCGAGGAAATAAACAGAATAAGCGGAAATGACGACGACATAGTTGTGACTCACGACGCAGTCCGTCCCTTTGTTACACTGAAAATGATCTCGGACAACATCCGCATAGCAAGTGAGCACGGAGTCTGCGATACGGTCGTTCCGGCGACTGACACCATCGTTTATTCTGATAACCATGAGTTCATCACAGACGTTCCCCTCCGCAGCAATACCTACCAGGGACAGACTCCCCAGAGCTTTAAGGTAAGGCTGTTCGAGAAGGTCTACAGCGAAATGACAGAGGCGGAGCTGAAAATAGTCACCGACGCCTGTAAGATGTTCATGATGAAAGGCTACCCGGTATACCTGGCAGAGGGACACGTTTCAAATTTCAAGATAACATATCCGGAGGATTACAAAATGGCGCAGATATTTCTGGGAGATAACGTCGGGGTGAACGAAAATGATCAATAATCAGTACAAGCTGACAAGCCCTCTTCTTATAGAGAGACAGTGCGAAAATATTGACCTGAACAAAAAAGGTCATGTTATCGTCAAGCCAACCTATCTTTCCATATGCAAAGCCGATATGCGATATTATTTCGGTCAGCGGAATGCCGAGGTCCTGAAACAGCGGCTGCCCATGGTGCTCATTCACGAGGCGTGCGGAGAGGTCATTTTTGACCCGGAGAATAAGCTACCTAAGCATACAAAGGTGGTTCTTCTTCCGAATATCGGGGGAAAGGACACATTCTATCTGGAAAATTACCGCCTGGATTCCGTTTTTCGCTCCAGCAAGGCGGACGGTTTTATGCAGGAAATGATATCCATGGACTATGAGCATATTGTGCCCTACAGCAAGCCCGGATCTGACAGCGTTTTCTCATTTACGGAGTTCATAAGCGTGGGAGTTCATGCGGTGAACAGCTTTCTTGCCTCATCACACAGCCGGAGGGACAATATCTGCGTTTTCGGAGACGGCGCGCTGGCGTATGTGGTTTGCAGTATCCTGAAAAATAAGCTGAAAGGCTGCAAGGTGACGGTCATGGGTATAAATCCCGTGAAGCTGCAATATTTCAATTTCGTAGATGAGGTCATCAACATCAGTCGGCGCAGGAATTTCAAAACATACGACCACGCCTTTGAATGTGTGGGCGGAAGTGCCAGCGGAACGGCTGTCAACCAGATAATCGACATTATCGCGCCCCAGGGAACTGTCATGCTGCTTGGCGTAAGCGAGGAGAACGTGGCTCTGAATACGAGAATGATCCTGGAAAAGGGACTGACGCTCATGGGCAGAAGCCGCTCCGGCAGAGAGGACTTTGTGGAGGCGGTTTCCCTTATGGAAAAGAATAAGGCTTTTGCATCGAGAATGAAGCAGCTCATCTCAGCGCAGGTGGAGGTCAACTCCGTTAACGACATTGTCAGAGGCTTCGACCTGGCAAAGACGTCTGATTTCAAGGTCGTTCTCCATTGGTGCGTGTAAAAAATGATGACTGAAAATGAAGCGCTTCTGCTGAAAAACAATATTTCCTTTATGTTCCGCAACGGCAGGCTGACCGCCGGACATCTTGCCGGATGTTTCGCTCAGGCGGCGGATGCCGGAGATATTACGGCTGAAAAGGCTTTTTTCGGGCTGTATCTCCGTCCCGGCGAGACGCTGAACAGGCTTTATCGGCGGAAATATATTGATGTGAAATTTCTGACCGAAAAATGCCTTTCATGGGCAAAGCATCGGTTGCTGGCAAAAAAGGCCGCACCGTCGGAGAGAATGTACACTCCCGATTTTGATTCCCTTATCGGCGCTTTCTCCGAGCTTTTCCGGAGCGGCGGAGCTGAGCTCTACGGCATGACGTTCGTAGAAATATGTGGGGATATGCTGCTCAGCGGCTGTCTTTACCAGGCTGACAAAAAAGATCGGCAGGAGCATAGCCTTGGGGAGATGCTGGGATGTATCAGTACAAAAAATATCCTGAAAAGTGATATTGATGATTTCCACAAGACCTATCTGCTCCGTCTCAGGTTTGGCAGACAGGCTTTCGGCATAAGCGTGGAAAAAGGCAGGCTGACCGCGCGTCTCCGTGGGAAAGTTGTCTGGCGTGAGAAAAAGCTGAAATGTCGTATCCATAAGATAAAAGCTGAGAACGGACAGATCTCGGTTCAGTGCGAGATCGGCGCGCCTGTATTCATGCTGACTGATACCGGCTTCACTGTGATACCGGTGGTGAACGGATTCCGCGGAAAAGCTGTCCGGCTCTGTGAATCCTGCGGATGCTACAGGACATACGAAAAAACCGCGGAATTTCGTTGGTTTTTCTTTTCGTTTCCTGCGGAAGATCTCAAAAGCCTGAAAATCCTGTTCGAGGCAGGCGGAAAGTACGTTCCGGCGGAGTGCTATGCCGAAAACACCAGCTTTTTCGCTGCCTGTCTGAATTTCCGGGGATTTTCCCTTGGCAGACGTCGGATCGTTCTCAAAAACGGCGAGCTTGTTTCTGATGGAAAAAAAGATCCGCCTGAAAATGAAACGGATAAGCTCCTGAAAAAGGCGGAGTCCCTGAAAAAACGGCGTATATGGCTGTATTCCGACTATTCCAGCGTTGACGCAGACAATGGATATTTTCAGTTTGTCCATGACCTGCCCAAGAAAGACGGTATTCTGCGATTCTATATTTACCACGGCGATGTGCCAGGCGGCTTGGCAGATCCGGAAAAAAGACGTTGGGTGAAGTTCGGTTCGGACAAGCATAAAGCGATCTTTCTTGCTGCGGAGAAAATTTTTGCCGCCTATGTTGACGCTCCTGACTGCCTTTTTCCGTTTGCGGAATGGGAATATCCGTTTTACTCCGGAATTTTCCGCGGCGAGATAATATATTTGCAGCACGGTGTCCTTCATGCCCACATTCCCTGGCGGTATTCCCCGGTGTCAAGGACGTTCCATTGCGACAGGATAGTCGTGTCGTCGGGCTTTGAGCAGAAAAATTTTACAGGCACATATCATTTTCCAAACGATTGCCTTATCCCATCAGGTATGCCCAGATATGACTGTATATCGCGGAAACAGCAAAGGCAGAACCGTATTCTCTATGCGCCCTCCTGGAGAGCGTATATGACGGACAGCGATATGAAAAGATTCCGGGGGCAGATATGCGATCTGCTCAATTCCCCGGCGCTGTGGGAATATCTGAGCGAAAACGATCTGTACATGGATTTCAAGCCGCATCCCATGCTTGAAAGCAGATTCAGCGGCGTCAGCCTGAAAAATGAGCGAGTAAGACTGGTTCGGCAGGCTGCGGCAGAGGAGTATCTTGCCTTTATAACGGACTTTTCCTCCTATGTTTTCGATTTCGTTTATCTGAAAACTCCGGTTGTGTATTATTTCCCCGACCTCAGCGAGTTTGTCAGAGGCAAATATCAGTACCGGGAGCTTGATATTCCTTTTGATAAAGGCTTCGGCAGGCTGTGTGCAACGGCTGAGGAGACTGTTGCCGAGCTGCGGAAAATAGCCGGAAATGACTTCAAGATGACGGGAGATTTTTCATCGAGGGCGGAGAATTTCTTTATTCCGTTAAGTGATCGCAGAGAGAAGCTTTATCGGCTCGTAAATATTTGACATGAGGTGTATTTATGAATTTTAACGACGGTATGATTTATACTCCGGAGCAGAGAACCTGGCTGGAAAACCTGGCAACGCAGCAGAAAAGGCGCAGTCTCTCCGCTCAGAAGCGTGAGAAGAGAGGTACGCCCTATGTCATGATCACCGGGATAGAATATAAGCGTATTATCCTGCATATCAGGGGGATCGTCAAGAATGCTGTTCCCGGAAAGAGATATGGACTGCGTTTTGTTACAGAGACCAGAGATCTTTGTTTTTATCCGGACGAAGTGATCATGGAGGATGACGGCAGCTTCGCACTCTCTCTGAATATACTTTGCTCGAACGGCGAATCTCCTATAGCTACGGGAAATTACGCCCTGGTGCTCTTCGAGAAATACGAGGGACACCGCGACGAGATCAAGCATAAACAGACCAACAGCAGCACAAACGTCCGCTTTGGCGACAGAATTTATCAGGTGAGATACGACGATAACGGCTATACTGTCAATAAAAAGCTGCTGACATTCGAGTACCCGGCATTTATCGACAGCAGTCTGAATGCGATCTGCGACAATACAGCAGTTAATCCCTGGAATTTCAAGGTAAATAAGACCAAAAGCTCCTGGATGTACGTTTTTGCTGAGGAGGATCTGGATGACACGCATTTTTCTCTGAATGTAAGCTATATGCCCCTGGAAAACTACGGAGTTCTTTTTATCAACCGCAAGCAGCGGAAAAGGAGGCGGCACGCCGCCATCCGGAAATTCATAGGCGACGTAATAAAATATTTCACGGATGTCAAAACGTGGACGGTGAAGAAAGCACACTCATTCTTCAAAAGATTTGCCAAGCACCGCGGCGATATCATACTTTTCTGTTCTGCCTCCCGTGCGGAGATAGGCGGAAACGAGAAATTTATCTACGACAGGATGATAAAACGCGGACTGGATAAACAATTCAAGTTCAGGTTCGATTTTAAGGCAAGTATCAAGACCAACCGTTCGCTTTTCAAGATGCTCAGGTTCGTCTACTATCTTGCTACCTCCGATGCGATAGTGCTGGATGACTATTATCCGGTAATTTACGACTTTACATATGACAAGCGCGTCAAGGTGATACAGGTCTGGCACGCCTGCGGAGCTTTTAAAACTGTCGGATTCGAGCGCGTCGGAAATAAGGACGCTCCGTATTTCAACTCCCTGACTCACAAATGCTATACTCATGTTGTGGTAAGCTCCGAGATCTCTGCTAAACATAACGCGGAGGCTTTTTGCATCGCGGAAAGCAAGTTCTACGATACCGGCATCCCCAGAACTGACCTTTTCTTTGACAATTCCTATAAGGCTGAGGTCACGGCGCGGATGTATCAAGAGTTTAAGGGCTGCGCCAACAGGAAGAAAGTATATCTTTATGCTCCGACATTCCGCGGAACAAATGCCAACGATGCGTACTTCCCATATGGTGTTATTGATCTGGATGTGTGGGGAGAGTTCCTGGAACGTGAAAATTCTGCCCTTATTATCAAGATGCACCCGTTTGTTCAGAAGAAAACAGACATTCCCGAAAAATATAAGGACAGAATATTCGACGCCACCAGCTACAGAGAGGTCAATGATATTCTCTTTATCTCGGATGTGCTGATAACCGATTATTCTTCGGTCATCTATGAAATGTCCCTGCTGAACAGACCCATGCTCTTCTACGCTTTCGACCGTTACTCTTACGAAAGCTCCAGAGGATTTTACGAGTCCTACGAGGACACTGTGCCGGGAAAGATCGTTCAGGATTTTGAAGAGCTTATGGACGCTCTTAAAAACGAGGACTATGAATTTGAAAAGGTGGACGGCTTTGTAAAGAAGAACTTCACCTACACAGACGGCAAGTCCACGGACAGAGTTATTGACGAGATCTTTCTTAAAGGAATACCGCAAAAGGATAATGCGGCAGATGCGTGATCGCGCTTTTGATTCCAGACAGGCGGTGAGACGATGAAAACAGGCAGAGCCGGATATATACTGCAAGCCCTTAACAATGCCGGATTTAAGGCATATATCGTGGGCGGCTGCGTCCGGGATATGATAATGGGCAGAGAGATACATGATGTGGATATTGCGACGGACGCTCTTCCCGAGGAGACAACCGGCGTTTTTGTCGGTGACAAGGTCATTCCCACAGGGATAAAGCATGGCACGGTCACGGTCATTCACAGCGGCGAGAGTTTTGAGATAACGACTCTTCGCAGGGACGGCAGCTATAGCGACCTACGTCACCCTGACAGCGTTATTTTTACTGATGATATCGAGGAGGATCTGAGCAGGCGTGATTTTACAGTCAACGCCGTTGCCATGGATCAAGATGGCAGGATCTACGATCCTTTTGGCGGACGAGACGACATTGAACGGAAGCTCATCCGCTGCGTAGGCGATCCGATAAAGCGTTTTTCGGAGGACGCGCTCCGGATAATGAGAGCGGTCAGATTTGCGTCGGTTCTTGGATTCAGTATAGAAAAAATGACTGCTGATGCCGCATTGGCTTGTCGGGGAGATCTTGCCGGGATCTCCGCTGAACGTAAGTGCAGCGAGCTGATGAAGCTGATCTCCGGAGAAAACTGCGCTCCGGTCATGCTGAAATACCGCGAAATAATCGCCGAAGTCATACCGGAACTGCGCAGCAGCTTTGACTTCTGCCAGCACTCGCGCTATCATAAATATGACGTGTATGAGCATATCGTCCGCTCGGTTGACGCTGTTCCGTCGGACGATCCAGATTCGGCGCTGCTGCGCATTTCCATGCTTCTTCACGACGTTGCCAAGCCGCAGATGTTCTGCCTTGACGGAAGCGGCAGAGGTCATTTCAAGGGACACCCGGAGGTGGGCGCAGTCATGGCACGGGACATCCTGAAACGGCTGCACTTTGACGGGAAAACCGTTGAGACCGTCTATGACCTGATAGGATACCACAGCGTGAAAATCAGAAATGAGGCGGATGTGAAGCGGCTGATCTCGCAGCTTGGGGTCAGAAAATTCCACCTGCTGATGAAAGTGAAAATAGCTGATAATTCCGCAAAGGAGGATTTTGTCCTCGCTGAAAACTCCTCTATTCGCAGAATATCGGAGTTTGCGGAGACTCTCGAAAATACCCCTGATATCTGCCTTGACCTTTCCCGGCTGAATGTCAACGGCTGCGATATCATGGAGCTTGGCTTTTCCGGGCGGCAGATAGGGGAGTGTCTGCGCGGTCTGCTGGATGATGTTATTGAGGGAAAGCTTCCCAACGAAAGGGACGCTTTGCTGGCTGCGGCTAAGGAGATGAAAATATGATAGGGCATATTCATTCCACCGAAAGCTTCGGTACGGTGGACGGTCCGGGAGTTCGGTTCGTGGTATTTTTCCAGGGATGTCCTCTCCGGTGTCTGTACTGTCACAATCCCGATACCTGGGAGTTCGGCTCGGGAAAGAAAATGACCCCGGAGGAGCTTCTCTGCGAATACGATTCATACAGGGAATTTCTTAGGTCCGGAGGCATTACGGCGACCGGCGGTGAACCGCTTGCTCAGGCAGAATTTCTTGCGGAGCTTTTTCGCCTTGCTAAGGAAAAGGGCGTTCATACCTGCCTGGACACCTCGGGAGCGATCTATAACGAAGCTGTTGAGACGGCACTGAAATATACGGATCTGGTTATGCTGGATATAAAGCATACTGATAGTTGTCTGCACAAAAAACTGACCGGAATTGGCAATGAGCAGGTTCTCGCCTTTGCTGAACATCTCCGGGACATTGGAAAGCCGATGTGGGTGCGCAGGGTCGTCGTTCCCGGAATCACTGATTCTGAGGATGAGCTTTTTCATCTTGGGGAATATCTGGCTGATTTTCCAAATCTAAAGGCGTTGGACGTTCTGCCCTATCACGACCTTGCCAGGGAGAAATATGCGAAGCTCGGGCTGGATTATCCGTTACCGTCGACTCCGGCTCTCCCGAAAGAGGACGCGATCAAGGCAAAAAATATCATAATGAACGGTTTGAGATCCGCTCTGAAAAGGGGAAATGATAATGGAGAACACTAACCTGTTGATTTATCTTTGCGTGCTGATTATTGTCAGCATAGCGGCATTTATTATGTATGGCGCTGACAAGAAAAAGGCAGTGAAAAAAGAGTGGCGGACAAAGGAGGCGCTGCTTCTGGGAGTCGGATTTTTCTTTGGCTCAGTGGGCGCGCTTTTGGGAATGAAATTTTTCCGTCATAAGACCAAGCATACATATTTCTGGGTTATAAATTTTATGGGACTTATATGGCAGATGGGAGTGCTGGGCTGGATGATCTGGTCTGTTTTAGCCGGTTGAGCAAATACGGGGCATGGGACAGAGTCCCATGTCGACCGGAGGTCGACAAATACCGGGTTTCCAAAGGGACAATGTCCCTTTGGCGGAGTCCAGAGGCAGCGCCGCTGGCAGGGTTTGGGACAGCGCCCCAAGGTCGACCGGAGGTCGACGTTTACTTTAGGAGCCCTGCAAGGGGTGAATTCCCAAACAGTCCAGTGGACTGTTTTGGGAGAGGGGACGCTCTGAAAGAGAGAGCGTCCCCTAACACTCCCGGTTTTCTTTTTCCGCGGCGATTCGAGTATCTCAGCTTCCAAAATTGACACATAAAAATACACTTAAAAAAGTAATAAAAAACAGAGAGAAACGACCCTTTTTACAAGGGAAAATTTCGCTCTGTCTTTTTGTATACGAACATCAAGTTTCTGAGGGAACGCCCTCTCTTGCATGGCGTTCCCTCTTTTCCAACAGTCC
>JAGBGT010000066.1 GCA_017935865.1 Ruminococcus sp.
CACATCTTTTCGGCAGATTTTTCACCTGAACTTCGTCGAAAAACCTTGAAATGCGTCAGCATTCCTGCGGCTTTTCTCCTTGTCAGTTGAAAAATCTGCTCGAAAATCTGCACACACCGAGATACTAAACAGGCTCTTAGATTGGGAACTAATGGGTATAATGCAGCTACATTTGATTGTACCGCTAAGTCATCATCATCAAGATTGACTGTTTCTTCCTCAAACACATATTATTTTTCAGACACTTCTTTCAAAGACAACAGCGTTCTCTGGGACATTTACCGTGCATCCAGCGGATATTACATCAAGAGCAGACTCACCGGAAGATATTTGTGCGTAAATCAGGGACGTGTGGTTCTGGAATCACAACTGACACACCGGGCGTACTGGTATTTTGAACCTGCTGCTTCCGGAAGGGCATCCTATTTTCTGACGGCAAATGATTTAAATAGCGCAGGTAACGATTCGGTTGACGGATGTGTAAACAACCTTATATCTATGGGCTACCAAACTGAACGCGTTGATATTCCGCACGTTAATCAACCGTATGTTACAAGCGGCAGCAATAGAGTAACGGTTTATCACGGTCATGGAAGTGCTGGAATGATTGCTATAGCCCAACCGGACGATACAGCCCACTGGATGTACTCTGAAAATGTACCAAGCGGTGCATACAAAAGCGAAGCGGTAGCCTCCATTGCAAATAAAAACAGCTACATTGTTTTTGTCAGTTGTTACAGCGCGGCAGACAGCAATGACAGAAGAAGTCTTGTTGAAGTGGCATATGAAAGAGGCGCGGGATGCGTAACTGGTTTTTCCGGAACTGTAACCGGCGGCGAACATTACATGAACACAGTATTCGGTTATATGGCAGAAGACAACGATTTAACATTATATGAAGCTTTAGATATATCAGATAGTGCAATTAACAGTTCACGCAGTTCCGGAAACACAGCCGCTGATCCTGATAATCGCGTTACATTAGGAAATGCTAATTTCTCTTTAAACATGAATTGAGGTGTGGTTATGAAAAAGTTTTTGTCGATCATTATAGCATTAACGGCAGTTCTGGCTGTAGGCTGCGGACATATGGAGGGCGAACTCGCTGCCGATGTGGCAGATCAGCAGGAAAACGTTACAGAAGCTCCGCAGACAGCCGATAATGTGGTTTCCTATGACCATCCTATCAGTGAATACAGCAGTCGGGAAGAGCGCAAAGTTCAGGAATACTATCTCGACCTTAGTGATGAAATAGAGGAAGAAATATCAAAGAGAGGCTGGATAGATTTGGAAAAAGACCCCAATGTGATAGCTCAGGAGCCTTTTGTTGAGGACGCTTATCTTTCACTGTCCGGCGACGAAAATTTTGATATCTCCGACCTGACCTATGTCGGAAAAGAAGTCTGCCACGCAGCACCTCTTTGCAGCGGTGAGGATCCCATTTATTTTTTTGACCTGTACATCGCTATGGACGGCAGAGAATACTACTTCGACGAGTTTGGACGGCTTAGACATTTTATTAATGCCAATTATATCTTCTTTAGTTCCCCGAGAGATACCACAATTACCGCAAGTGAGACAGCATCCGCAAAAATGGATTCAACCGGCAGCAATTTTGTCCAGAACTTCATGAGCGAAACAGATGGACTCTCCTTTGAACCTGCCGACGACGCCTTTACCTATCGTGCCCATGGTGAGAGCAGAAGCGGAGAAGATGTTGCTGGTCTTATGAAATTCACCAAGGGAGGCGAGCTGCGCAGCCTTGACATAAGCTACTGCGATTTTTCCCAGGGTATAGACGAAGACTACTTCCAGCAGCAGATCGACGATTATATTTCGGAGAAAAAATCCAAACATCCCGGAGGTGATTTAGAACTGATAGATTACGATTACAGTGTGGAATATATCGAGGTCTACGGCAAGATCTACGCCATACTTAACATTGAATATACGTACAGAGCAGGTGTTATGTCCGCTGAATTGGTCTGCTTTGGATAGGTCACAGTAAACAGTCTCCATCGTTTTTATAAGCTGTCACAGCGCGGAAGACAGCAATGACAGAAGGAGTCTTGTTGAAGTGGCATATGAAAGAGGCGCGGAATGTGTAACTGGTTTTTCCGACACTGTAGCTGATGGCGAGTATTACATGAACCTGGTGTTTGGTTATATGGCAGAAGATAATGATTTAACGTTATCTGCTGCTTTAAGTAAAGCGGATAAGGAGCGTGGCAAATCTCTCAGCTCCGGAAACACTGCCGCTGATCCTGATAATCGCGTTACATTAGGAAATGCTAATTTCTCTTTAAACATGAATTGAGGTGTGGTTATGAAAAAGTTTTTGTCGATTATTATAGCATTAACGGCAGTTCTGGCTGTCGGCTGCGGACATATGGAGGGCGAACTCGCTGCCAATGTGGCAGATCAGCAGGAAAGCGTTACAGAAGCTCCGCAGACAGCCGATGATACAGCCGAAACCACAGCAGAACCAACTTATCCTCTCGGAGAGTCTGGTGATAAGGAGAAACACAAAAATCAGGAATACTACCTCGAACTCAGCGATGAAATAAAGGAAGAAATATCAAAGAGAGGCTGGATAGAACTGGAAAAAGATCCCAATGTGATCGCCCAGGAGCCTTTTGTTGAGGACGCTTATCTTTCACTGTCCGGCGACGAAAATTTTGATATCTCCGATCTTACCTATGTGGGAAAAGAAGTCTGTCACGCAGCACCTCTTTGCAGCGGTTTAGATCCCATTTATTATCTTGACCTGTACATCGCTATGGACGGCAGAGAATACTATTTCGACGAGCTTGGACGGCTTCAGAGTTTTGTTAATGCGGATTATATCTTCTTTAGTTCCCCAAAAGATACCGCAGTTGCCGCAAGTGAGACAGCATCCGCAAAAATGGATTCAACCGGCAGCAATTTTGTCCAGAACTGCATGAGCGAAACAGATGGACTCTCCTTTGAACCTGCCGACGACGCCTTTACCTATCGTGCCCATGGTGAGAGCAGAAGCGGAGAGGATGTTGCTGGTCTTATGAAATTCACCAAGGGAGGCGATCTGCGCAGTCTTGACATAAGATACTGCGATTTTTCCCAGGGTATAGACGAAGACTACTTCCAGCAGCAGATCGACGATTATATTTCGGAGAAAAAATCCAAATATCCCGGGACTGATTCTGAACTGGTAGATTACGAGTACAGTGTGGAATATATCGAGGTCTACGGCAAGATCTACGCCATACTTGACATTGTGTATACGTACAGAGCAGGTGATATGTCCGCTGAATTGGTCTGCTTTGGCTGATATTAATGAAAAGAGGACCGAAATTGATCGGTCCTCTTTTACTTCACCTGCTTCTTACGACACCTGATTTGCGAATGGGAGATGTTCTTTAGCCTACTATCCAAGATAATTCAGCAATCCGGAGTAGATCGTCATTGCCACTTTCTGCTGATATTCCTCCGTATTAAGCAGCGCCGCCTCATCCGGATTTGAAAGGAAACCACATTCTACCATGACAGTCGGATTATTGCTGTAATAGCACAAAAACAGTTCCTTGCCGCAGAGCTTTATCTCACGATCGTTCTCCGGCTGCAAGATCTCTCCGAAGCTCTTTTGCAGACACCTGGCAAGCTCCTCGCTGCGGTCGTTGGTCCCGGAATAGAACATCTGCCCTCCGCTGTATCTGGGATCCGTGAACTGATTCTGGTGGATCGACAGGCAGACTGCATTGTCGTACTTGTTGAACAATTCCAGCCGGTTATCCATGTCGGAGCTTTTCTGCGCCGCTATGCCCTCAACTCCCTTGTCGTGAATGGAAATGTCGCTGTCCCGGGTGACCTCCACGCGAAAGCCGGAAATAACCAGCATATCCCGGAGACGCTGCAAAATGCTGAGGTTTATCCCCTTTTCAGGTACACCCTCCGCCGACGTGCATCCGCCGTCGATACCGCCATGCCCTGCATCAATAATAATAACCGGCATCTCCTCCGACAGACCGTCGGCGAATGCAGGAACGGCGCTTCCTTTTTCGGAGATCACTGAACCGCCTGCAATAACCGCTGCTGCTCCGCCGAAAAGCAAAGCTCCGAGAATGATTCTTCTTTTGATTCTATTCATATCCGATACTCCTTTTTATGGAAGATTTGATATTAGTGTTAAATTTTATGCGAAAAAGTAAGAAAAAATGCGGCATAGAAAAATTCTATGCCGCAAATTAATTAAATTAGCTATAGCTTATTTTTTCTTATTCCAGGTTGGCGTCTTACCGGTGGAAACCGCCGAATAATACACCAGGATATCCGCCGAGTCACTTGCGTCGATTTTTTCGTCGCCGTTGACATCCGCGGCAGTTTTCTGCCGATCATCCAGCCCAGGATCACGTCCGGTTGAGATCTGTGCGTATGCCCGGAGCACTATTGCGGCATCGGAAGCATCTATCTTTCTGTTGCCGTCTACGTCACCCATTGTCACATCGTCCGCAGCCCCGCTGACTGTGAACGTCACCTGGATATCCACGTTGTCTGCACAATGCGCCGTAATTGTAACTGTTCCCGCTTTTTGCAGCGTGACATTGTTTCCCGAGATCTGCACCATGTTGTAATCTGATGGCTCAAGCCAGTAGACCTGGGGCGTGCCGGCGGTATATTGCAGAGTTATGGTATTTCCCGGCTTTAGCTGTGAAGGATCAGGCTGTATGATTCCGTATCCGGACGTAGGCGGCGCAATCGTCGTTACCCTGGCAGTCGTGACGGGTTCGGATGTGGTTGCAGGTTTCGTCGTGGTGATCGGTTTTGCCGCAGTAGTGGGCTTGACTGTGGTGATCGGTTTAGCTGTTGTTGTGGGTCTGACCGTGGTGGTAGGCTTGACTGTTGTTGTGGGTTTGACCGTAGTGGTGGGCTTAACCGTAGTCGTAGGCTTGACTGTTGTTGTAGGCTTGACTGTTGTTGTAGGCTTGACCGTAGTAGTGGGCTTTACTGTTGTAGTGGGTTTAGCCGTGGTAACGACAGGCGGCGCTGTAGTCACCTGCTGTGGGCTGCCAATTGAGTTTATGGTAATGTTTTCCGTGGCAGTATTGCCGTTTACATCCGTTGCCGTGATCGTATACGTGCCATTGCTCGTGAAATTCACGTCAACGCCGGTACACGAGCTGTACGTCTTTCCGTTGACTGTCAGACTGCTCAGCTCGTCCGTCTCGATATTCACAGAGACATACGAATTAGTGGAATTTGTAATAGCGGTGCTTATAACAGGCGCAGTTTTATCGCTTGGATCTTTAGGGTCATTGACCTCCACCACGTCGATGCTGCTCTTCGCCCGACCGCCGGAGGTGGAATGGGAATAGGAAGTATAAACGCCGTTTTTCTGAAAATAGAATGTGCAGGACGCCGCCTGTCCCGGCTCGAAACCAACTATTTTCGGCTCGACGTAAGAACCGTCGTCATTAAAGAGAATACAGGTTATGGAGGAGATATAGTGGCTTGACGGTGAAGTGATGACGAATCTATCCGACGAATCGAACTTTGCCGTATCATATTTTCCCCATACGTCATAAACTGCAACTTTAGAGCCGCTTGCCAGGGTCGCAGCCTTGTTGTACTCCCAGTAGATGTACGTTTTATAGCCGTTTTTCGTATTGTCCAGAATGTTGTCGACAGAACCGGAAACGCAGACCGCATCCGCAGTCAGATTTTTACCGTTCGCCGACACAGCCGCAGGAACAGAAGTCGCAACAGCTCCGCAGAGCAGCAGGCTTAGTATTTTTTTCAATGTTTTCATATGTCCTCCAGTATTCTCTCGGTGCGGATATTCTCAAATCCGTCGTCCGTTAATTTAACTATGCTGTTAAAAATAAGATGATGCCTTGCGTCATAATCCATTGTCCGGTGATAGTGTCCGGAAAACCACAGTTTAAAGGATATCATCCGGTCTATCACATCGAAAAAACGGGTCAGCCTGTTCGTCACGTATCTGTCGGGAGGAAAAAGCTCCTCCTGGATCCTTGCCGGAAGCGAGTGGGTAATGATAACGTCCACTCTATTTCCTGCTTTATTCAGAGAATCAACGGCTCTTTTGTACTCCTCATCGGAGGGCATTTCGCGCTCCCAGATAGACACGCCCTGCTTGCGGAACTCTTTGTCGTGACTTTCCGCGCCGCCAAAAGCAAAAATTTTCCTGCCGTCAATGTCGAACACATATCCGCGGCAAAGGTGAAAAATATGCTCGGAAACCCTGTGTATCATTCCGCCATGCCACTCCTCCTCCGGAAGCTGATCCAGGAGGTCGAAATTCTCGTGATTACCGTCGATCCAGAGAGTTGTCCAGGGCTTATTTTCAAGCCATTTCCGCCAGTAAAGCTCCTCCCCGGAATTGTCCCACAAAAGTCCGAAATCCCCGCAGATAATAAGGTAATCGTTCCGCGTAAGCTCTTTTTGTTCGGGGAATCGTCTGGTGCTGAGCTTAGCGATATCGAAGCTGCCGTGGATGTCGCCGGTAATGAAAATCAAGGGTATTGCTCCTTTCGATGCAGTGGATGCCGCCGGCTGTTGCTGCCGGAAAAACGGATGATTTCGGAGATCAGCGTATATGCTTGCTATATAATATTATAACACTTCACACAAAAAATGTCAACAATTACATAAAATTAAATTGTCAGGATTCCAAACAGACTCCGTCCAAAGTCGGCGCAGCCGATAACACTGTGTTTCCAAAGGGACAATGTCCCTTTTGCAGAGTCCAGAGGCAGCGCCTCTGGCAGGGCATGGGACAGAGTCCCATATCGGCGCAGCCGACAAAATCGGATTTCAAAAGGGGCAATGCCCCTTTTGCAGAGTCCAGAGGCAGCGCCTCTGGCAGGGTTTGGGACGGAGTCCCAAGATCGACCGCAGGTCGACGATG
>JAGBGT010000067.1 GCA_017935865.1 Ruminococcus sp.
TGTGCAGATTTTCGAGCAGATTTTTCAACTGACAAGGAGAAAAGCCGCAGGAATGCTGACGCATTTCAAGGTTTTTCGACGAAGTTCAGGTGAAAAATCTGCCGAAAAGATGTGCGCAGCGAGATACTAAACAGGCTCTTAGATAATTATACCATACCAGTCGGAAAAATGCAACAACTGCGGAAACAAATCCGTGACAATATTTTTTTCAGAGGTTGCCCTCGGGGATTTTTTATGTTATAATATTATGAGAGACAATTCTACAGACTCTGGAGGAAGTAAAGCAATGGAAAAATTGTTAAAAGGGAAAACAGTTCTGCTTGGAGTTTCCAGCTCCATAGCTGCTTATAAAATGTGCAATGTAGCAAGGATGCTCACAAAGCTCGGCGCGGAGGTTCATGTCTCCATGACCGCAAACGCCGCCAATTTCGTTCATCCTCTCACCTTTGAGACGCTGACCCAGAACAAGTGCCTCATGGATACATTCGACCGCAATTTTCAGTACAGCGTGGAGCACGTCGCAATCGCAAAAAAGGCGGATGTGGTTCTTCTTGCCCCTGCGACGGCGAATCTCATCGGCAAGATCGCCTGCGGCATTGCCGACGATATGCTGACCACAACGGTTATGGCGTGCACCTGCCGAAAGCTAATTGCCCCTGCCATGAATCACAATATGTACCACAACCCCATAGTTCAGGAGAATCTGGATAAGCTCCGCCGCCACGGATACGAAATAATCGAGCCTGTCAAGGGGATGCTTGCCAACCGTGACGTCGGGGACGGAAAGCTGCCCGACGAGGAAACTCTGGTGGAATATGTTGTCCGGGAGATCGCCTTTGAGAAAGATCTGGCTGGGAAGAAGGTTCTCGTAACGGCAGGCGCTACACGCGAGAGCATCGACCCGGTACGATTCATCACAAATCATTCCAGCGGAAAAATGGGATTTGCCCTTGCCCGTGCCGCTATGCTCCGGGGTGCGGATGTGACGGTAGTCGCGGCGCATACCGACGCTCCGCCGCCTCTTTTTGTGGACGTTGTTCCGGTGGAGAGCGCGGAGGATATGTTCATCGCCGTAAAACAGCGACTGGCGGAGGCAGATATTGTGATTAAAGCTGCGGCTGTGGCGGATTATACTCCGGTGACGACGGCTGAAAATAAGATCAAGAAAAAAGACGGCGATATGAGCATCCCATTGAAGCGGACAGTTGATATTCTCCGGTATATCGGGGAAAACAGGAGAGAGGGGCAGTCGGTCTGCGGTTTTTCTATGGAAACAGAGAATGTGATCGAGAACTCCAGGCGGAAGCTGATCTCAAAAAATTGCGACATGATATGCGCTAATTCCCTGCGGAGAGCCGGTGCAGGCTTTGGCACGGACACAAATATTATTACGATAATAACGAGGGACGGGGAGAGGGAATTGGAGCTGATGAGCAAATTTGATGTTGCGAATGAAATTCTGACGGAGCTGAAAAACTATAAGTGACAGAGCCTCATTGACAGGGTTTGGGACGGAGCCCCAAGTCGGCGCAGCCGACAACACCGGGTTTCAACAGGGGCAATGCCCCTTTTGCAGAGTCCAGAGGCAGCGCCTCTGGCAGGGTTTGGGACGGAGTCCCAAGGTCGACCGCAGGTCGACGTTTACTTTAGGCGCCCTGCAAGGGGTGAATTTCAAAACAGTCCAGTGGACTGTTTTAAAAGAGGTGAGTCCCCACGGGGTGGGGAAATGTCGCGAAGCGACAAAGGGGACGGCACGTAGTGCGCTCTGCAAGAGAGAGCGTCCCCTAAAATTCCCGGTTTATTTCTTTCGCAGCGATTTAAGAATTTCAGTGTCCAAAAAAGGTACATCTCAAAAGACATTTAAATAAAAATAGAGAGAAATTTCACCTTTTAAAAGGGTAAAATTTCTCTCTATCTTTTTATAAACTGATTGTCCGTATATAAAAAGATAGATAGAAATTTTACCCTTTTAAAAGGTGAAATTTATCTCTATTTTTATTTAAATGTCTTTTGAGATGTACATGTTTTGGACACTGAAATTCTGAAATCTCTGCGAAAGAAA
>JAGBGT010000068.1 GCA_017935865.1 Ruminococcus sp.
CAGGGAAGATTTCTCCCTGCCTCTTTAAATACGGACAATAAGTTTCTGAGGGAACGCCCTCTCTTGCAGGGCGTTCCCTCTTTCCAAACAGTCCACCGGACTGTTTGGAAATTCACCCTTTGCGGAGCGCCTGATGGCATCGTCGACCTGCGGTCGACCTTGGGGCGCTGCCCCAAACCCTGCCAGAGGCGCTGCCTCTGGACTCTGCCAAAGGGACATTGTCCCTTTGGACACCCGGTTTTGTCGGCTTCGCCGACTTGGGGCGGCTGCCCCATACCCCGCGGGACTCCGTCCCATGCCCTTGTTTATCGTCGTATCGCTTTCATGCCCTTTGTATTCAACGCCCTGACAGAATTAAGTATCAGCAGCATCGCCGTTCCCGAATCCGCAAAAACCGCCAGCCACATATTCGGATGCCCCAGAAGTCCCAGAACCAGCACCGCCGCCTTGACAGCCAGAGCAAAAATGATATTCTCATACGAAATGCGCAGCGTCTTATCGGCAATTTTCCTGGCGAAAACCACAGCCTCCGGCTCGCTGCTCATGAAAACAGCATCCGCCGCCTCCAGAGCAAGATCCGCACCGGTCTGCATAGCTCCTCCAACGTCCGCTCCGGCAAGAACAGGCGCATCGTTTATGCCGTCTCCCACGAACATTACCGAGCCTTTTTCCCGGCGGATATTATTCAGCTCCGTCAGCTTTTCGTCGGGCATAAGTCCTCCCCTGACGCAGTCCAGACCCAGCATTTTTCCCACAGCTTCGGCATTTTCCGGCTTGTCTCCGGTCAGCATTGCCGTGTGGATGCCCATAGCTTTAAGCTTCGCCACAGCCTCCCCGGAGGTAGCCTTTACGGAATCCGAAACCACGATCCTGCCCTGTATCATGCCGTCCACAGCCACAAAAACCACGCTTCCCGTCTCTGCCTGTGGCAGCTTTGGCATGGGAATATTCTTCTCCGCCATCATCTTCTCGCTTCCGCATAAGATCTCCCTGCCGCCGAGAACCGCATAAACGCCTCTGCCGGCTGCTTCTCCTGACCTTTCAGGCTCGGAAATGGCTATATTCCGCGAACTGCAATACTCCGTGATGCTCTTCGCCACGGGATGTGACGACAAGCTTTCGCAGCTTCCGCAGACGCGCAGAAGCTCCTCCTCGCCCATATCGCCACAGATGGCAATGTCCGTCACGGAAAAACTGCCGTTGGTGAGCGTTCCGGTCTTATCGAAAATCACAGCTTTCACCTTTGCCAGAGCCTCGATCGAGTTGCCGCCCTTAAAGAGAATACCCAGCCTGGATGCCGCTCCGATGCCCGAAAAATAGGCAAGAGGCACACTTAGCACCAGCGCGCAGGGACAACTGATAACGAGGAAAGTGAGCGCCGAGTAGAGCCACTTCGCCGGGTCGTGAGTTATCAGCGAGCCGATGACCGCCGTCAGAACCGCCGCCGCAATGACAATAGGCGTGTAGACTCTGGAAAATCTCGTTATAAAGCGGTCGATCTGCGGCTTTTCGGCAGTAGCATCCTCCACCGCCTGAGCGATTTTTGAGATCATGGAATCGGCAGCCGCAGCCGTCGCACGGAGCGTCACAGTCTCCGCAAGGTTGATGCAGCCGGACATGACGCTGTCACCGGGCTGAATACGCACCGGCACAGGCTCGCCGTTGACCGTGGATGTGTCTATCCGTGATTCGCCGGATTCCACCACGCCGTCCGCCGCAATGCGCTCCCCTGCCTTTACGCGGATGATATCGCCTATCGCGATCTTGCCGGCATCCATTCTCACAAATTCGCCGTTCCGCAGCACGTCAGCCTCATCCACACGGAGAGAGGCGATGTCCGTAATGGCTTTCCGGCTCCGGGACACGGCGAGATCCTCAAAAAGCTCGCCGATCCGGAAGAAGAGGACGACGCCCACAGCCTCGGCGTACTCGCCGAGAGTAAATGCACCGACGGTGGCGATGGTCATGAGGAAGTTTTCGTCGAAAATATTGCCTTTTGAGACATTTTTCACCGTCGCCAGCAGGACATTATACCCCATAAGCAGGTATGCGGCGATGTAGAGTCCCAGATAGACCGGGAAAAGATGTACCGTGTGCTGAACGATCAAAGCTCCGGCGAATAGGATCACCCCGGCGATAAGCATAACAAGGGGCATTTTCGGACTTTCGCCGCGGCTGTGCTCATGGGAATGGCTCTCTTGCCCGTGACAGTGACAATGCTCATCGTGACTGCGTTCATGCTCCCGGCAGTGGCAGTGCTCGTCATGATCGTGTTCATGACCGTGACAATGGCAGTCGTCGTGACCGTGGCTATGCTCATGTTTATGATGCTCATGTCCCTTCGCCCCGGAAGGAACGATCTCCACCCCAGACTCGATTTTTCCGGCGATCTCGTTGATTTTCTCAAGCAGCTCGTCGGAAAGTTCGCCGCTTATCCTGATTTTCCGCATGGGGAAATTAAGAACAGCCCTTTCCACCTCCTCCAGCCGATTTACAGCGTCCTCGATCTTGCCGCCGCAGTGCGCGCAGCCGAGATTTTTTATTTCATAGGTTTTCTCCATTTGTGACACTCCTGACATATGAATGTTTGTTCATATGTTTATAATATCACATTTGACCTCCCTTGTCAATAGCTGCTTTAAGTCAAAAGAAAAAAATAATAGACATTCCTCAGAGTTGACAGGGAAACGCCGCCTTGCATTTATTCTTCGCCTTTCGCATAGAATTTGTAAGAGCCTGACAGGTTCAAGGGAGCGTGATGTGAATGGTGAAAAATAAATTACTGAGAGACACGGTTTTGCTGACGGTCATGCAGTTGGCGCTGGATTCGGCGGCTCTTTTGCTGAACTCGTTTATAACAAGGCAGTTGGGAGCGTCAGCGGTTGGACTGTTTTCCCTTATGGGCTCTTTTCTCGGACTTGCAGGCATACTTTCCAACGGCAACGCATTTTTGTGCACCAGCAGGCTTATTTCCGAGGAATTGGGAAAAACGCAGGGAAATCCCAACCGCGTGCTGCTCCACGGAATAAGCCTTTGCATGATGACAAGCGCGACTGTTTCTGTCATAATTTTCATCTTCGCCCAGCCGATCGGGTCTGCTTTTTTTGGAAGCGACGAAATGACTTCGTATCTGCGGTTTATGCCAATAGCGCTGATTTCCGGCGCAGTCTGCGGCTGCATCGAGGGCTACTACAACGCCTGTCGGAAAGCATCCCTGGCGGCTGTGAGCGACATTGTGAATTTTATAGTAAAAGCCGCCGTCATCGTTGCCATGACGTTGACAGCGTCGCACCACGACAGCGCGTCTGCCTGCAAAATAATGATAACAGCGGTTATTGCAGGAAACGCGGCTTCCCTCCTCCTGATGATACTTCTCTTCCCGTCAGTCCATGTAAAGAGCGCGGGCAGAAGCTCCCTTTCGTTCAGGGATTACGCGGCTCTCGCTTTTCCCATTATGGGCGGAAGTATACTTACCTCCTTCCTCAGCAGCGCAAACGACGCCCTTGTGCCTGTTTGTCTGCGGCAGTTCGGCGACTCCCAGGAAAAAGCGCTGGCTCTTTTCGGCATATTCGAGGCGATAGTCATTCCCACGGTTTTTTTCCCGTCAGTTGTTCTTTGCTCGCTGTCCGGCATGATCGTCACCGAGTCGGCGCGCGCCTCCGCAGCCGGAAACAGGGAAAGGCTGAAAAGCCTGACTCAGCGTATAATCCGATATACGCTGATCTATGCGGCGGCGTCCTCGGCGGTTCTCATCCGCTTTGGCAGACCGCTTGGGGTGCTCCTCGGCGGCGGAGAGACCGGCGGAAAAATGATCGCCGCGATCGCGCCGGTCGTCCCGTTCATCTATCTGGAGATCGTCCTGGAGGCGTTGATAAAGGGAATGGGACTGCAAGGTTTTTCCTCTCTGAATTACCTTGCGGAATACGTCATAAGAATTTCCATAGTTCTGATACTTGTGCCCCGATGCGGCTTTGTGGGGATTGCGATATCATATTACGCCAGCAACATTTTCGGCAACGTCAATCGGCTGACGAAGCTGCTCCGTCACACCTCCGCTCCGCTGAGACCGCTGAAAACCCTGCTTCTCCCGGCGCTGTACTGCATTTTAACCATGTCGGCTGCGGAACTTCTGTGTAAACTGATGCGGCTGGACGACAGCTCGGTTTTCGGCATGATTTTCTTTATCATTATATGGCTGGGCGGCTATATTGGCATATTTCTTTTCCTGGAGGGCGTTTTTGACGGAAAGCGCTCCGGAAAAATTGTACAAAACGCACAAAAAAGTATTCTGTAAGTAATGAGATATGTAGAAAAAATAAGAAACTGTTGCAATTTTTTTACTATTGTTATATAATTATAATTAAGCAGTATATGTAAAGACAATGTCGCCCGATATTGCCTTGAAGTCATATGCTGAGTATATAATGTAGATCCACTACGGAGGAAAAATTATGAACAATTACGACATTACCAAAATCAGGAATATCGCATTCGCAGGTCATAACGGCTCTGGAAAAACTTCGCTTGCCGAGGCTCTTCTCTATAAAGCCGGCGCTTCCGACCGCCTCGGAAAGGTAGCAGACGGCACAACCGTCTGCGACTACGATCCCGAGGAAATAAAGCGTACAATATCTATCGGTACGACTCTCGCTTCTTTCAAAAACAACGACATTAAGATAAATCTTCTAGATACTCCCGGTCTCTTCGACTTTGCCGCGGAGATGATCGAAGGCGTCCGGGCTGCCGATACCGTCATGATAACCGTTTCCGCCAAGTCCGGCGTAAAGGTTGGAACACGGAAAGCCTACGACGCGGCTATCAAGCAGGCAAAATCTAAGATGTTCGTAGTCACCAAGATCGACGACAAGGACGCCAATTTCTTCAACGTCCTCACAGACCTGAAAACCGTTTTCGGCCCGACAGTCTGCCCTGTTGTAGTCCCCGTTATCAGCGGCGGACAGATAGTTTCCTATGTAAATCTCATCGAAATGAAAGCATATAAATACGACAGCAAGGGCAATGCCGTTGAGACGGATATGCCCACTGCCGAGATCTCCGAAAAGTTCGAGTACCGTATCGACGGTCTTATCGCCGCGGTTTCCGAGGCTGTTGCGGAAACGTCGGACGAGCTGATGGAGAAGTTTTTCGAGGGCGAGCCGTTCACTCAGAAAGAGCTTATCGACGGCATCCACGACGGAATGAACAGAGGAATCATCACGCCTGTCGTGTGCACCTCCGCCACAGAGCTGACGGGAATTGATATGCTCCTGAAAGAGATCGAGCTGCTTCTGCCCAATCCCCAGGAGGTCTATCCGGCTGAGGCTTACACCCCGTCCAAGGATGTTGTCGAGATAAAGTGCGACGCCGACCAGCCCCTTGCCGCCTATGTTTTCAAGACAGTCGCCGATCCCTTTGTCGGCAAGATGTCGTTTATAAAGGTTCTCTCCGGCACGCTTACGGCAAACAGCGAGGTCGTGAACTCCGCCACCGGAAACAGCGAGAAGATCGGCAAGCTCGTCCGGCTCTGCGGAAAGAAGCAGACTGATGCGTCGTCGGCATCCGCCGGCGATATCGTGGTCGCAATGAAGATCTCTGCAAACACCGGAAACACTCTGTCCGACGTTTCCAGGATCGTCGAGTTCCCGGCTATGGAGTTCCCGAACACCTGCTATTCAATGGCGGTAAAGGCTAAGGCTCAGGGCGACGAGGCGAAGATCTCCGCAGCTATGCAGCGTCTTACCGAGGAAGACCCCACTCTTACCTACATCCAGGACGAGACCACCAAGGAGCAGATCCTCAGCGGTCTGGGAGAGCAGCATCTGGAGATCGCGGCTGCAAAGGCGAAGAGCAAGTTCGGCGTGGACATAGATCTCAGCGTGCCAAGGATCGCCTACAAGGAGACCATACGCAAAAAGGTAAAGGTCGAGGGCAAGCACAAGAAGCAGTCCGGCGGTCACGGTCAGTTCGGTCATGTGTGGATCGAATTTGAGCCGTGCGTAAGCGACACGCTGGTGTTTGAGGAACGGGTTTTCGGCGGAGCTGTGCCGAAAAACTACTTCCCGGCTGTTCAGAAAGGACTGGAGGATTCCGTGAAAAAGGGAGTTCTGGCAGGCTGCCCTGTGGTGGGACTGAAAGCTATCCTGGTGGACGGCTCATATCATCCGGTTGACTCCTCGGAAATGGCATTCAAGACTGCCGCTTCTATCGCATATAAAGAGGGATTGCGCCAGGCTGACCCTGTTATGCTTGAGCCTATCGGCGAGCTGAGAGTTGACGCTCCCGACGACAAGACAGGCGATATTATGGGCGAGCTGAACAAGCGCCGGGGCAGAGTTCTCGGCATGGAGCCGGTAACCCACGGAATGACGAGAATCTCGGCGGAAGTTCCGATGCGTGAGATGCACGACTTTGCGATGTATCTCCGTCAGGTGACGAGGGGAATGGGTTCGTTTACATTTGATTTTCTGAGATATGAGCAGCTTCCGGCTAATCTTCTGACGGAGGTAATCTCGTCTCTTAACTAAACAAAAAACATCAGCGCAGGGTATGGGACAGCGTCCCATGTCGGCGAAGCCGACAAAACCGGGTTTCCAAAGGGGCAATGCCCCTTTTGCAGAGTCCAGAGGCAG
>JAGBGT010000069.1 GCA_017935865.1 Ruminococcus sp.
AGGGGACGCTCTCTCTTGCAGAGCGTCCCCTCTCCAAAAACAGTCCACTGGACTGTTTTCGGATTCACCCCTTGCAGAGCGCCTAAAGCAAACATCGACCTGCGGTCGATATGGGACTCCGTTCCATGCCCTGCCAGAGGCGCTGCCTCTGGACTCTGCAAAAGGGGCATTGCCCCTTTTGAAACCCGGTTTTATCGACCTGCGGTCGACCTTGGGACTCCGTCCCAAACCCTGTCAGAAGCGCTGCCTATGGACTCTGCAAAAGGGGCATTGTCCCTTTGGAAACCCGATGTTGTCGGCTGCGCCGACATGGGGCGATGCCCCATGCCCCTTTGGAAACCCGACGTTATCTCAAATTGCCCTTGCAATTTCCGGAATAATATTGTATAATAGAAGTGTAGGATAGAATAGGTCTAATGAAAGGATAAAATCCATGTCTGTAGAAAATCTCCGGATCGAAGGATCGGTGGAAAACGTACTTTTCAGAAACGAAATCAACGGCTATATCGTCCTGGATCTCGATGCAGGAGGCGAACTTATCACCGTTGTCGGGCTGCTTGGGGACATCGAGGAGGGCGAGATCCTCCTCCTTGAGGGTAACTACGAGACCAACCGCAAATACGGCACTCAGTTCCATGCCTCATACTGCGAGCGAAAGCTGCCGTCCACTGCCGTGAATATCGAGAAATATCTTGCCTCGGGAGCTATAAAGGGCATAGGGCCGGGGCTCGCAAGAAAAATCGTCAATGTTTTCGGGGCAAACACCCTGACGATCATGGAAAACGCTCCTCACAGGCTAAGCGAGGTCAAGGGCATATCCCCGAAAATGTGCGGAGAGATAGAGGCGGAGGCGAAAAAGCTGTTTTCCCTGCGACTGGTGACATCCTATCTGGCGGAATACCAGATAAAGCCGCAGTATGCCATGAAAACCTACCGGAAGTACGGCGGCGACTCCATGGAGCTTATAAAAATGAATCCATATATTCTCTGCGGAGACGGCATAGACCTGGAATTTTCCAAAGCCGACGCTCTGGCAGAAGAGCTGGATATTCCGCGCAATTCCCATAAACGCGTCATCGCCGGCTTGCAGTATATCCTGAAAATGTATGCCGCGCGCGGTAATACCTGTATGCTGGTGGACGCCCTGATAAAGGCTGCCGGAGCTATACTGAATATTTCCGAGAAGGAATTTTTCGAGTCGTACAACACGGCAATGGAGGATAACGAGCTTTTCAACCACGTTATCGGAGAGTATGAGTTTGTGTATCTGCCGGACTACTACTATGCGGAGACATTTATTGCAGACAGGATCCATGTGCTCAGCGACTTTTCCTCCCCGACAGACTTCGACTGCGAAGCCGTTATAGATGCGGAGGAAGCGGAAAAGGGCATAAAATACGAGGAAAAACAGCGGCAGGCTATAACTACTGCCGTCTCCCGGGGACTAATGGTACTCACAGGCGGCCCGGGTACGGGAAAGACCACAACCCTCAACGCTATTATCTCTATTTTCGAGAAAAAAGGCGATAAGGTCTTTCTGGCAGCTCCTACCGGACGAGCTGCAAAGCGGATGACAGATCTGACAGGGCACGAGGCAAAGACGATACATCGAATTCTGGAAGTGGTATACGACTCCGACGACAGACTGATCTTCGCCCACAATGAAAATAATCCCCTGGACTGCGACGTTATCGTTGTGGACGAGATGTCGATGGTGGACTGTATTCTCTTTGAAAAGCTGCTCCGGGCCTTGCGGCTGGGATGCAAGATAATTATGGTGGGCGATTTCCACCAGTTGCCCTCAGTCGGTGCAGGCGATCTGCTGAAAGATATGATATACAGCAGCGCCGTACCAGTGGTGGAGCTGACGGAGATATTCAGGCAGGCGCAGAAAAGCTGCATCGTCACAAACGCACACAAGATCGTCTCCGGCGAACATCCGGATCTGACAAAAAAGGACAACGACTTCTTCTTTTTCAGGAGAAGCGATTTCGGGCAGGCTGTGGAGCTTATCGTAGATCTGACAAAGCGCCGCCTCCCGAAAGCATACGGTTACTCGCCTACCGACGACATACAGATACTCACGCCGTCGAGAAAGGGCGCTGTGGGAACTGTGGAGCTGAATAAGATATTGCAGGAAAAGCTGAATCCGCCGGCGAAAGCGAAAGCCGAACACAAGGGTTTTACCTACACCTACAGAGTCGGGGACAAAGTCATGCAGACGCGTAACAACTACGATATGGTGTGGAAAAAGGGCAGCGAGCAGGGCGCCGGAATTTTCAACGGCGATATCGGAAAAATCACCTCCATAAATCCTGCAACTCAGACGGCTGTAGTTGATTTTGACGGCAGGATCGCCGTGTACCCATTCGATCTGCTGCCACACCTTGAGCTTGCATATGCCATAACCGTCCATAAAAGCCAGGGCTGCGAATTTGAGGCGGTCATAATGCCGGTAATGGGCGTATTTCAGAAGCTGGCATACAGAAATCTGCTGTATACCGCCGTAACCAGGGCAAAACGGCTTCTTATCCTGGTGGGTACGGAGGACAGCATAAACAAAATGGTAGACAACAACAAGCGTTCCCGGAGATACACCTGTCTGCGGGATATGCTGAAACGTAAAGAGAAAGAGGAAGCATAAATGGCAAATACCGATATTGGAATAGATCTTGGCACATCGAACATCGTTATGACAATGGGAAAAAAGGGCGTTATTCTCAGCGAGCCGTCAGTGATCGCCTATAATACCAGGACGGAGCGCGTGCTGGCTGTGGGAAAAGAGGCTTATGAGATGATAGGCAGAAATCCCGACTACATATGCGTTGCACGTCCCATAAGCAACGGCGTGATATCCGATGACGACCTTGCTCACAGCATGATCCGGGAGTTTATCCTGAAGGTCACGGGACATCAGCTTGTCAAGCCGAGAATTATTATCTGCATCCCCTCGTTTATCACGGACATCGAGAGCCGGGCAGTGGTAGAGGCTGCGAAAAGCGCCGGTTCAAGGCAGGTCTACCTGATACAAGAGCCGATTGCCGCCATGATCGGTGCAGGCGTCAACATCAACAAGGCAAAGGGACATATGATCGTCGATATAGGCGGCGGAACGACCGATATTGCTATCGTGTCCATGAACGGCGTTGTAACGTCCCACACCATAAAGGTTGCCGGAAATGCCATTGACCGTTCCATTATTAAGTATATGCAGAATAAGTACAAGCTCCTAATCGGCGAGCGGACGGCGGAAAGGGTGAAGATCGAGCTTTGCAACCTCTACGACCCCACCGATGAAATGACGTACACGGTCAAGGGAAGAAGCCTGGTGAAAGGACTGCCGGCGCAGATACAGCTCAGTGAGATCGAGCTTTTCCAGGCTATCGAGGACGACACGTTCGCTATTATGGAGGCGATAAAGCAGGTTCTTGAGGATGCGCCTCCCGAGCTTGTCAGCGACATCTACGACAACGGACTTTTGCTGACAGGCGGCGGCTCTCTCCTTGGCGGACTTACTCAACTGATAAAGCGGACTATCGGCGTAAACTGCAATATAGCCAAAGACGCGGTCAACTGCGTTGCCAAGGGAACAGGTATGGCTTTCGGCAGCCTGACTACCCTGCTTGACGGATTTGAAACGGCGACTGTATATAAATACAGATAGTAATAAACCTCCCTGATTATCCGGGGAGGTTTTCTTATATGTAGAAAAATTTATGGTAAATATGTGCAATTTATCAATTGAAATTTGGGAGAAAATGTGATATAATAGTAAAAGTGGTTATTCATGATAATTACTCATTGTTTATATTTTAAGAATTTATACGGAGGCGGTATCGCATGGCCGGAAAAGAATACGTAAGACTAAACAGTATCTTCGATACCGTTTACGTCATTGCAGAGGGCGCATACGTGTTTCTCTGCGAAATGAAAACAAATATCTCCCGCTGGTCTAAATCCGCCGTGGATTTCTTCGACCTGCCGTCAGAATATATGTACGATGCAGGAAGCATCTGGGCAGAGCATATCCACCCGGACGACCGCCAGGCTTATGAGCAGAGTATTGCCGATGTTTTCAGCGGAAAAAGCTCCAGCCACAACATACAGTACCGCGCCAGATCTGCCGACGGCAGATACACCGTCTGTACCTGCCGTGGAATGGTCATAAGGAACAACGACGGCACACCGGAATATTTCGGAGGTGTGATCCGGAATCATGGACTTTTCAGCTACATCGACCCTGTTACCGGGCTGCGCAGCCTGTACGGTTATTTCGACGACATCACCGGGATCTTCTGCCAACGCAGAAACGCTCTCTTCGTTATGCTGGGACTTTCCTCTTTTTCCTATATCAACGACGTTTACGGCTACAATTTCGGCAACCGCGTGCTCCAGGTACTCTCCCGGACACTGTCACGGTTTTTCGGCAGCGACTCAACGTTCTACCGCATGGACGGTCCGCACTTCGGCGTTATAAGCCTCTCCATGACTGCTGACGAGGCTGCGGAAAAATATGAGGAGCTGAGGAATTATCTGCAAAAGGAGTTTTTCGTGGACGGGGAGAAGATCACCCTGACGCTGAACGGCGGCGCTGTTCAGGCAGACAGAATGGATGTCGCAAGTGAGACCCTGTACTCCTGCCTCCGCTATACCTACAATGAGTCAAAGCACAACAAATGCGGAGATTTTACGGTTTTCAGCGATATTGTCACCGCAGACAACAAAAAGGTCATAGAGCGGCTGAACACGATACGCGGCTGCATTTCCCAGGGCTGTCGGGGATTTTACCTCTGCTATCAGCCTATCGTGGATGCAAAAACCGAAAAGCTGAAAGGAATGGAGGCGCTTATCCGCTGGAAGGACGAAAGCTACGGCGTTGTTCCGCCGGGTCTGTTTATTCCGGTGCTGGAGCAGGACGCCATGTTCCCGGAGCTTGGCAGGTGGATCCTGCGCCAGGCGATGACAGACGGAAAGCAGTTTCTGAAAATCAACCCGGATCTTGTTATAAATGTGAATCTCTCCTATACCCAGATCAAGAAAAACAGCTTTCTTAAAGAGCTTTTCGAGCTGATAGAGGAAACCGGATTTCCTATTGAGCATCTATGCCTGGAGATCACGGAGCGCTGCCGTCTTCTTGACACGGAAATGCTTAAAGATATGTTTTCAATTCTTCGTCAGCGCGGCGTAAAAATTGCAGTTGACGACTTTGGAACGGGATTTTCTTCCCTTGGTTTCCTGAGAAACATTCCGGTGGACGTTGTGAAGATCGACCGGGAATTTGTTAAGGACATCAGGAAAAACACGGCAGATCAATACTCCGTTAAATTCATTTCCGAGCTGGCAGGCGCTTTTTCCGCTGATGTCTGCGCTGAGGGCATCGAAAACATTGAGGTGCGCGATTTTCTGAAAAACTACAATATTGGTTCATTGCAGGGATATTATTACTCAAAGCCGGTGACGGTCAATGAGCTGTTGGAGAAGATCAATGCCGGATAAATGCCGGGTTTCAAAAGGGACGGAGTCCCATGTCGGCGAAGCCGACAACACCGGGTTTCCAAAGGGGCAATGCCCCTTTGGCAGAGTCCAGAGGCAGCGCCTCTGGCAGGGTTTGGGACGGAGTCCCATGTCGACCGCAGGTCGACGTTTACTTTAGGCGCCCTGCAAGGGGTGAATCCAAAAACAGTCCAGTGGACTGTTTTTGGAGAGGGGACGCTCTGCACGAGAGAGCGTCCCCTTTAAACTTCCGGTTTATTTCATTCGCGGCGATTTGATA
>JAGBGT010000070.1 GCA_017935865.1 Ruminococcus sp.
AGTGACGGTAAAAACGATGATAAAGTTACCGTCACGCAGAGGTGTCTTGAAGTGTCACAAACGTCTATACAGCGTTGATTGCGGTGCGTGTCGGTAGAAATTTCAATGCAAAGTTACTGTCACGGAATAAAGTTACTGTCACGCTCAATTCAGCCGAAATTCGCCCTCCTTTTTTAAATGGAGTAATTACACCACAAAATCAGTTGAGGGCGAAATATGCTCTGAATTTGCAGAGTATGAACGCATTAAAACGGAGATAAAATAAGATTGGATTTTGCCAGAAATGTGGGATTCGATAGAGTCCTCCAACGAGGGCAAGCATAGCGCATGGCTTGCCGCCTGCGCCTTCAAGACGTGAGAACCCGAACCCCTTTTCAGAAAAACAAGCACTTGAAATCGGTGCGTAACGAATCGGTTTGTAGTGAATGCATTTTTGGCTTGTAGTCCAAAAGTACAATTATATAAATATTCTCCCAATAAATAATTGTAAGCGAAAGCTTATGAAATAAAAAATACAAGAACGGAGTGATCTAAAATGTTCAAAGGCAAATCAACTTATGACGTAAACAGGAGAGTGATATATTGGCAAAGAAAATTGAAGTCCCTAAGATTAATCAGGTTGTTGTTCAGTACAATGGTAATGAAAAAGCATTTGATTTCTTTATGGAATCCATGATTAATGAGTTTCTCAATTCATGTAGTATTGCCAAAGCTGAACAGAATCATTTTATTGATAACGTAGAAATTATTGAGAAATCGTCTTAAATGCTGGACTTGCAGGTCGTTATGTGGTAGTGTCTGTTGTAGCACAGGCACTCCATAACGTACCTGTCAACTTTAAGGCTGATAAAATATGAGAGCTTGGTTATACTACAGACTTTCCCGTGACGAAGATCAAGAAATGAATAGTCTGCATAATCAAAGGCAGATTCTGGTTGACTATGCAGAGCAGCATGGATATGAAATCGTTGGTGAAAGCTTCGATGATAACGTCACAGGAATGACATTTGCCCGTGAGGGAATCGGTAAAATTGAAGATGCTGTTGAAGCTGGATTGGTTGATACCATACTTGTAAAAGATCTTTCAAGACTTGGTCGACACAGAACGCAGACAGCAATATTCATTGACTACCTCAGCGAAAATAATGTAAACGTAATATCTGTTACAGAGGGAATAAACTCGGCTGATGAAAATGATGATCTTATCATCGGATTCAAGCAGATTGTAAATGACCTTTATGCTAAAGACATAAGCAAAAAAGTCCGTGCAGGTGTTCGTCAGAAGCAAAAGGACAAAGGACTTGTAGAAACGCTACCACTCGGATATTACAAGGATAAAAATCTGAATAAGGTTCTGATTGATGAAGTGGGAGCTGAGATAGTTCGTGAAGTATTCAATCTGTATGTACAGGGTTATGGACTTACCACCATAGCCAAGATGATGAATGCAAAGGGAATTAAATCTCCCGAATATTATCAGCGACGCAGGCTTGCAGATTGGAAACCTGAAATATCAAAGAAATATTTATGGGTACAGACATCTGTGAAAAGGATACTCACAAATGAATTGTATATCGGAGTTATGGTAAATCACAAGACAGTAACAAATAAAATCAGAAAGACAAAGACACAAGTTCCGAAAGATGAACAATATCGACATGAGAATTTCTGTGAACCGATTATAGAAGAAAGCGTATGGAATCAGGCACAGTTTCTGTTATCGCAGAGAGCTGTAATAAAGCCACGCTCCAAGAATGGGAACAAGCTTCACAGGTACACAGGCATAATCAAATGTGCTGATTGTGGTTCAAGTATGATTGCAAGGAAACGGAAATGGAGAGGTAATGAATATACGGAATACACTTGTAACAGCTGTCACAGATATGGAAAGCAATATTGCACTCCGCACACAGTCAGAGAGAGTCAGCTTGATGAGCTTGTAGTAGATGAGATTCGACAGCTTCATGAGTATATACTCTCGGAGAGTGAAAAATACGATAAGATAGTCCGTGACTGGAATCAGAAGAAACCGCTTTATGATAAGCAGATTGAAAGCCATGAAAACTCAATAAATGGATTGAATAAGCAAATCGAGGAGCTGATAATAGAGAGGATATCAGACCGTGAACACGCTGAAATTTACAACAGGATGATAGCTGAACGAGAATCCCAAATTGAAGAACACCGCAACAAAATCAATGAATGCAGAGAATACGACAAGGTCAGCAAGCAGAAGCACAAGGATTACAAAGAAGCCTCACAGGTTATTCAAGGGATAATTGATGAAGGAATCATAAGCGACACACATCTCAGAATGCTGGTGAATCAGGTTCAGATTCATCAGAATGAAGATAAATCACTCGACATTAAATTCAGAATGAATGGAAACTGGAATGGTGGTGTGGCGGTTTATGTTGAGCCTGAAAATGAAGTAATAACTTGCTGATAGCTATATGTGAAAAGGCTTCCCGATTTATTCGAGAAGCCTTGATTCTTTATGGTGCGGATAACAGGAGTTGAACCTGCACCGGGTTGCCCCGACTGGCACCTGAAGCCAGCGCGTCTGCCTATTCCGCCATATCCGCTTATTTTTTGAATCCGTAATTTTTACTCGGTCGGACTCTTTACCGAGGTGGATTTCATAAGAAATTGTTCCACTCAACTGTTGTGATGATGACGAAATGAATAAATTCAATAGCGTGACGCTACCCGAAGCTAGCGCGTCTGCCTATTCCGCCACACCTGCCTATTAAGAAGATGAAACTCAGTCAGATTTGACCTCACTCACATTGCTTATATATTATATCATACATTTTTCCATTTGTCAATAGTTTTCTGAAGTTAAAAGAAAAAAATAATTTGGCAGGCAGGCAAATCAGTCACTGCCTGCCGAATTATTAATAATTACTTCTCGTCTGTGCCATCCTCAGCCTCATCAGAAGGCTCAAAATCCTCGATCGTAAGATCGTCACAGTCAAACTCCAGAAGCTCGTTGCAGTTTGGGCAGTTAATGCTTCCCTCTTCCAACATTCCTTCATCCACAAGAATAGTATCGCCGCAGGAGGGGCAAGTGATCTCATAAAGCTCATCGTCATCGAAGTCAAACTCATCGTCCTCTTCGTCGTCATCCTCAGAATACTCGTCGCATTCCTCGCAGTCAATATCATCTTCATCGTAAATGTCATCCTCAACCTGACCGAGATCCTGGTCGAGAATATCGCAAAGCTCTGTCAGCTCATCCACCTGTGACTGGAGATCTTCCACATAAGCGACCATTTCGCTCATGACCTCGGACATTTTAAGGATAGCCTTGCCCTCCTTAGTGCTGCCGTCGATCTCCATGCCATCCAGCATTCCCTGCAAATAAGACATTTTCTCAGTAAGCTTCATAATTATATACCCTCCTTGATATCAGCCGAACATCGCCGGCTATTTTTCACGCGCAAATTATGCTCTTGACATATATTCGCCGGTACGTGTATCCACCTGGATCTTCTCGCCCTCGTCGATGAACAGCGGAACCTTGATCTCTGCGCCGGTCTCGAGAGTAGCGGGCTTTGTAGCGTTTGTTGCAGTATCGCCCTTGAAGCCGGGGTCTGTCTGTGTAACTACCAGTTCAACGAAGTTGGGCGGCTCAACGCCGAAAACACTGCCCTTGTATGACAGGATCTTACAGATCATCTCTTCCTTAACGAACTTGAAGTTATCGCCAAGAACAGATGCGCTGATAGGAAGCTGCTCGTATGTCTCCATATCCATGAAGTAGTAAAGATCGCCGTCATTGTAGCTGTACTGCATATCCTTTCTCTCAACAAAAGCTGTGGGGAACTTTGCAGTAGGGTTGAAAGAAGTCTCAACAACAGAACCGGTAATAACATTCTTATACTTGGTTCTTACAAAAGCTGCACCTTTACCGGGCTTAACATGCTGAAATTCAACTACCTGAACAACCTGTCCGTCCAGCTCAAAGGTTACGCCGTTTCTGAAATCGCCTGCTGAAATCATATTAATTATACCTCCATCGTCCGGTTTCAAAGAAAGTCGGACCAATTATAAACTTGACCGGAAATTGAAGCCGAAGCCCACTTCTCCGAACCATAATTATATGTATCATTATATCATATTTTAAAACGCTTTGCAATACCTAAAATGATATTATTACAAAGATATTATATTTTTTGCACATTTCGTCAAATTTATACAGCCATTTTCGGTTAAAATGACAAAATCCTCTATGCGAACGCCGAATTTCCCCGGCAGATATATACCCGGCTCTACGGTAATCACAGAGCCTACTTTCAGTTTGCTGCTATATTTTGGCGCAGCATTGGGAGCTTCGTGTATCTCCAGTCCGACGCCGTGTCCGAGAGAATGTCCGAAATTCTCGCCATAGCCAGTCTGCTCAATAATATGTCTGGCAGCGAAGTCAAGCTCCGAGCCGGAAATTCCTGGCCTCGCAGCATCAATAGCCGCTGCCTGAGCCTGCAAAACTATGTCGTAAACTCTTTTCATTTCCTCAGTTGGCTCGCCCACGCAGACAGTCCTGGTCATATCGCTGTGATAGCCTCTGTAGACCGCGCCATAGTCCATGAGCACGAAATCGCCCTCCTGCACCTTTGTCTCAGAGGGAACGCCATGGGGCATGGACGTATTTTTTCCCGTGAGGGCAATGGTATCAAAGGACACACGCTCTGCGCCATTCTCCAGCATCACCCTGTCAAGCTCCAGGGCGATCTGCCTCTCCGTGACGCCCGGATGGATAAACCTCAATATGCTGTCGAAAGCGATCTCAGCTATTTCCTGCGCCTTTCTGATGCACGCCAGTTCCTCGGCGTCCTTGACCATACGCATGGAGTCGATCGCATTGCTGAGAACATCGGTGTCGATGATCTCCACCTCTCCCCTGATATTCTTTTTCAGGGAGTTGAGGCTGCTCACCGTCATTTCTCTCGACTCTATCGCCATATTTTTTGCACCGTGACGCTTTACCAGCTCAATTATCATCGGCATCAGGCGCTTTCCAGGGTCGATCACCTCTGCGTCCCTTACCGTTGCCCTCGCCTTTTCAATGTAGCGAAAATCAATAAGCAGGTACGCCTTGTCACGAAAGGCAAGAAATGTTCCGGCAGATGAACGCATCCCCGTGAAATAAGCTCTGTTCACATCAGAGGTTATAATCGCGCAGTCCACGCTTTTCGGCAGTTTCACGAAAAGCTTCTCAGTTCTCGTCATATCACATCTCCGCCATTGCCTTGACCGCAAGATAATAGCTCATGAAGCCCAGTCCGCAGATACTGCCGCGGCAGACGGGAGCAATAACAGAGTTTGCCCTGAACTCCTCCCTAGCGTCAATATTGCTGATATGCACCTCGATCACCGGGATCTTTATAGCCGCAATGGCATCACGTATGGCATAGCTGTAGTGTGTGTACGCACCTGCATTGATTATTACGCCGTCAAAAGTTGTCCGGGCAGCGTGAAGCCTGTCGATTATCGCGCCCTCATGGTTTGACTGGAATATCTCGCATTCCAATCCCTCTTCCTTGGCTCTGTCGATAATATTTTCGTTGAGCACGTCGATTCCCGAGCTGCCGTAAACTCCTGGCTCGCGCTCTCCAAGAAGATTGAGATTAGGCCCGTGAATGACCAGAATTTTCTTTACCATATTATCACCTCATGAGAAAAGCGGACGTAAAACGCCCGCTTAGTCAACATTATAATGTCATAAGACAAACAAGATCAATACTTGCGCTTACGAGCTGCCTCAGACTTCTTCTTGCGCTTTACGGAAGGCTTCTCGTAATGTTCTCTTTTACGAACTTCAGCGATAACGCCGTCCTTTGCGCATGATCTCTTAAATCTTTTAAGAGCAGCGTCAAGTGACTCATTCTTGTTAACACGAACTTCTGCCATTTATCTTTTCCCTCCCTTGTCAGAGGTTGCCCATCGGAAACCCCGGGCTATATACCAACGCTCATAGAGCGGCAGTTAGCACACCTCTAATTACACATCCAAAAAATGTATAACGAACATATCTTTATTTTACCACATTTATTCGTCTGTGTCAAGGTTTTTTTTCTTTTTTGAAAAATTCGTTATTTTGCAACAATATTAACAAGTTTATTTGGTACATATATCTGTTTTACAATGTTCTTTCCCTCGACGGTCTCCTTGACCTTTTCATCGGCAAGAGCCATTGCAATAACAGAATCCTTGTCAGCATCCACCGCAATATTAAGCTTCGCCTTGAGCTTGCCGTTGACCTGAACGACTATCTCAATCGTCTCATCCTTGCAGAGAGCCTCGTCATAAGTAATCCAGCTCTGCTCGCTGAGTATCCTGCCAAAATTGTTGCTGTAGATCTCCTCGGAAATATGCGGGGCAAAGGGATAAAGCATAGTCGCGAACGCACCAAGCTCCGCCTTTGTGATGCTTCCGGCGCTGTAGATCTCGTTGATAAGAGCCATCATCGCCGCAATTGCGGTATTGAACTTCATTGCCTCTATGTCCTCCGAGACCTTTTTGATAGTCTTGTGGAAAGAAGCTCTCAACTTGTCGCTGTAGTCGTCTCCGTCCACCAGAATATCCTGGAGTCCCCAGACTCTGTCCGCGAAACGCTTACAGCCCTTGATGCTGGATTCACTCCAGGGTGCAGCCTTCTCGTAGTCGCCCATAAACAAAACGTACAGCCTGAGAACGTCTGCGCCGAACTCCTCCACTACATCGTTAGGGTCGATGACATTGCCGCGGGATTTCGACATTTTTTCGCCGTCCGGTCCGAGAATAAGTCCCTGAGCCGTTCTCTTGGCGTATGGCTCGGATGTGGGCACCAGTCCCTGATCGTAGAGGAATTTGTGCCAGAAGCGGCTGTAGATCATATGACGCGTAACGTGCTCCATACCGCCGTTATACCAGTCAACGGGCATCCAGTAATCCAGAGCCTCCTTGGAAGCGAATTCTTTGTCGTTTCCCGGATCGCAGTAGCGGAGGAAGTACCATGAAGAACCTGCCCACTGAGGCATGGTGTCAGTCTCTCTCCGTGCATCCCTGCCGCACTTCGGGCACTTGCACTTCACAAAGCTCTCGATTTTAGCAAGAGGGCTTTCACCGTCGGTACCAGGCTCGAAATTCTCGACCTCCGGCAGTCTCAGCGGCAGCTCATCGTATGGAACTGCGACCATTCCGCAGCATTCGCAGTGAACGATCGGAATAGGCTCGCCCCAGTAACGCTGACGATTAAACGCCCAGTCCTTCATCTTGAACTGTACGCCCTTTTCACCGCAGCCCAGCTTTTCCAGTATCTCAAGAGCCTTTGCAATGGCGTCTTTCTTGTTGCTGATGCCGTTAAGCTCGCCGGAGTTGACCAGCTCACCCTCGCCGGTATACGCCTCCTGAGAAACATCGCCGCCCTTGATGACCTCGATAATATCAATCCCGAATTTCTTCGCGAAATCATAGTCACGGGTATCGTGAGCCGGAACAGCCATGATCGCGCCCGTACCGTAGCCCATCATTACGTAATCCGAAATGTACACGGGAATTTCCTTGCCGGTAATGGGATTTATGGCAGTCAGCCCCTGTATCTTCACGCCAGTCTTGTCTTTCACAAGCTGCGTGCGCTCAAATTCGCTCTTCTTGGCGCACTCTGCCTTGTATGCGTCCAGCTCGTCGATGTTTGCGATAGAATCGCGGTATTTCTGGATCATCGGGTGCTCCGGGGCAATAACCATAAAAGTTACGCCGTAGAGCGTATCAGGACGGGTCGTATAGATGCGGAGGGTCTCCTCCTGCTCCTTGATCCTGAAGTTAACAAATGCACCGGTGGACTTGCCTATCCAGTTCTCCTGCTGGAGTCTGACATTGGGAAGATAATCCACTTCGTCCAGCCCCTGGAGCAGCTTATCCGCGTACTCGGTTATGCGAAGATACCACACTTCCTTTGTTTTCTGGATAATATCGCTGTGACAGACGTCGCACTTGCCGCCCTGAGAATCCTCGTTGGAAAGAACGACCTTGCAGCTCGGGCAGTAGTTTACGTTGGTTTTGTCGCGGAAAACAAGTCCTTTCTCGAACATCTTGAGGAAGATCCACTGCGTCCACTTATAGTAGCCCTCTTCCGTGGTGTCTACAACTCTGTCCCAGTCGAAGGAGAATCCCACGGTTTTAAGCTGATCTGTAAATTTCTTGATGTTCCTGTCGGTGACCACTCTGGGGTGGATATTTTCCTTGATAGCCGTATTTTCCGTTGGCAGACCATAGGCATCAAAGCCGATGGGGAAGAGGACATTGTAGCCCTCCATACGGCGTTTTCTGCTGATTACTTCCAGTCCGGAGTATGCCTTGATATGACCTACGTGCATACCGTGTCCTGACGGGTACGGGAACTCTACCAGAGTATAATATTTCTTCTTGCTGTAGTCGTCGGAAGCCTTGAAAGTTCCGTTTTCCTCCCAGAATCTCTGCCACTTCTTCTCTACAGCTCTAAAATCATATTTCATGCGTTTTCAATCCTTTGTTTATTACTTCTGAATAAGATTTCCGATCTCGCTCCACTCATTTGTGAAGTGCTCCTTAACGTCATTATTCATAACAAGAAGCAAAATGCCCAGGATAAGACCGGCAGCCCACACCAGGTTAAGAAGCAGACTGATAACACCGATAAAGGTTATCCACTTAAAGATGTTGATTATGCCGAGCAGATAGTAGAGTGCAAGAATGCCAAAAATTCCGCATACGCCGTAATTGATGTATCTGAGTCCGCTGTACATGGCGGCAATAAGGATCACATCAAGAATGAGCATACCGATAAATCCTCCGATAGCGCCGCCGATGCCTCCGTAGAAGATGCCGGAAAGAATACCTACTACCAGACCGATAACTTCCTTGGCAAGCAGTCCGCCGCTCAGAAGAATGATTAAGCTTCTTCCTTTTTCGTTATTTGTTTTCATGATAATTCCTCCTTTGTTATCAGTGAATCAATGTTCACTCTTTCTCCGTCAGCCCATACGCCCTCCAGCTTATAGAACTGACGTGTTTCTTTATAAAATACATGGACGATAATATCCCCGTAATCAAGGATTATCCAAGTATTTCCAGTATCCGCCTCACGCCTCTCCGGCTCGATGCCCTTCTGCGAAAGCTGAAATTCAACTTCGTCTGCAAGAGTTCTTGCGTGAGTGTTGCTCGTACCGTTTACGATGACGAAATAGTCCGCTAAAATCGTAAGATCCGAGATTTTCAGTGCCTGAATATCCTCGCCTCTCTTGCTGTCAAGCGCCTTGACGATGATCTCAAGCTTTTCCTGTTCTGTCATTTCACTCATCCCCTTCACCATGGTGTAACATTCGGATCCCTTATCGGTTCCGTTGAACCCTGTATATCATCAAAGCTTGCCGTTGTATCGTCCAGTATATTGTACTGATAATCGGTAACAAGCTCAACGATCGAGGTGTCCGCCTCTGTCATAGCTGTCTGATACGGACGGTAGTACTTGTTCAGCAGGTCAATAGTCGCCTGCTTGTGGACGGAATAAACAGAGTAGACCTTTCCGTCCGCGGCGTAGAAGCTGGCGTCCTCTCCGGGAACCATATTCACCACTGCATTTTCCATTGAAATCGTCGAAGCAAAATCCGCAAGCTTTCCTATATCGCCGACAGAAAGGTCGGTATACAGCAGATCGTTGTCGTAGATCTCCTTGATATAGCTGTAGAGCTTTACCTTTCCCTCGTCCTCAACGATACTGTTGAGCTTACTCATTGCCGCCGCCATAAAGCGCCGCTGATTCTGCATTCTGCCGATGTCTCCCTGGAGCCATTCACGTCTGAAACGGATGAACCATTCCGACTGCTCACCGCTGAGGACTACGTCTCCTGCCGGGATGACCTTGTCCGGCTCGAAAACTATCTCGTTCTCGATATGGATAGGCACGCCGCCGATGAGGTCAATAATTTTCACAATATCCGGACAGGTCGTAGTGACATAAGCGTCTATCGGAATACCGAAATTCTCCTGAACAGCATTTACGGTACGCTGTATCGGAGGGTTGATGGTCTGATCTCCCATACTGTAAATACTGTTGAATTTCCGTGTAACGGAGGTGGTATAATCCGGCAGACAGGTGTCACGTGGGATCTGCAAGATATTCAGCTTTCCGTGACCGATATCAAACTGCATCACCCACATAATATCCGTGTTGTACTCATCCGGCTCAAAGCCCAGGAAAAGTACGGTATACTGCCCCTCTATCAACTGCGGCAGGTCGAGACCGTCGTTGTAGTCGTCGCCGACTACATCCGTATCCTTGTTGAGGATGACATTTTCCTTATCCAGGAAGCCTTCCTTAGCCGCCGGCTGCCATTTCTTGAACAGCGTTACCAGCGAGATATTTTTTCCGGTCTCCTTGTCAACACAAATCGGTACATTGAGAACCAACAGGCACATGACCACGAGAGTGACGGCAATTGAAACTATCTTTACAATTATATTCTTCGCCCTGCCGGTCTCTGCGGCCTCTTCCTCGTCCTCATAAAAATCGTCGTCATCCACTACAGCGTTGTATTTCCTGGTTTTTTCGGCATAGGAATTTCTGTCCGCAGCCGGCTTCGGCGGAGCTTCATGTTTACCGCGGTATTCCGACGGCTCCGCTTCATATTTTCCGCGGTATACGGCAGGCTCTGCCTCATATCTGCCGTGATATTCCGACGGCTCAGCTTCGTGCCTGCCGTGATATTCCGACGGCTCAGCCTCATGCCTGCCGTGATATTCCGACGGCTCAGCTTCGTGCTTGCCGTGATATTCTCCTATGATATCTTTTTTGACCCTCACAAGAGGTTTAAGAGGCTTCGGCTCAGATGACCTGTCTGCCGCGCCCTCCTTTTCCTCCGGACGGAACTCTTTATCAGTCATTCAAATCCTCTTTTCATTTGCCCTGCTTTTTCTCTTCTTTTAAAAGGCGTGTGTAGAAGTTATATCCCTCAACAGTGCACAGCGGCAGAACTCCGCCTTTTTTGACAACACTTTTGATCGAAAATGTAAATGCTTCCAGCATAGCCTTGTCAAGGTCGCTGTGAACCAGCTTGCGCATTTTGTCCACATCCTTATAATCGCGGTCGGCGGAAACAAGATCGCCAAGATAGACGATCTCCTCAAGCCGCGTCATACCTGCTCTTCCGACTGTATGAAAGCGAATGGAATTGATTATATCTATATCCTCAACTCCAAAAACTGATTTAACAAAATAAGCTCCTGCAACAGCGTGCCAGAGAGAACGGGTGTCCAGCTCCTCACGGCAGACCTTGAAGCCGCTTTCAGCCACAAGTCTCTGCTGCTCCTCGCCGGGAAGCTCCTTACAGACATCGTGAAGAAGTCCGGAAAAATAAGCCTTATCCGGATCTTCGCCGTATTTCTCCGCAAGCCTTCTGCATTCCGCAGCCACATTCAGGGAATGCTGATACCTTTTCTGTGAAAGATGTTCTTTAAGGTATTTCTTTTTCTCGTCCTGATCGTAAAACAAAAAGCTCACCTCTGCAAATATAGATTATTCCGCTTTATATATTGTACTACATTTTCGGGAAGATAGCAAGAGATATTTTCATTTTTTTTTATTTTTTTTCTGATCTCTGTTGACGATACCTCCTGCGGAGGTGCGCCGCAAATGAATATTTCGCCGAATTTCCGGAGCTTTTCCGCTTTTTCCTCCAGCTTCTCCCTGTCGCCGTTTTCCCTTGACAGAGCCGCAAGCTTTACGTGCTGCAAGATCTCATCGAATCTGTACCAGTTGTCGAAGCTCAGCAGCATATCGCTGCCCACCAGAAGAAACAGCTCATCCTCCGGAAATCTCCGGCGAAACTCCCGGACGGTATATACCGTGTAGCTCTTTCCCCCGTTTCGCAGCTCAAAATCGCATGGAATAAGCTTTTCGTGTCCCATACAAGCGAGTCTCAGCATCTCCAGTCTGTCATCTCCCGACGCATATTCAAGGCTGGAACGGTGCGGACTTATTCCGGAGGGCAGCAGAAATATCCTGTCAAGCCCAAGCTCCGCCGCCGCCGAATCCGCCAGGTGGATATGCCCGTTATGTACCGGATTGAAGCTTCCGCCGTAAATGCCCGTTCTCATTTGTTTGCCTTGGGGATGTTCTCGATCACCGGCTCTTTGGGATTACGCTTGAACAGCACGAATTTGCTGCCGATGACCTGCACTACATCCGCACCGGTCTGCTCTGCGATGGCGTCGGCAGCCTCCCGGGATGTCCAGCCGGAATTGTCCAGTACACGGAGCTTCACCAGCTCTCTCTTGCGCAGCGCGTCATCTACCTCTTTGCAGATCGTCTCTGTCACGCCGCCCTTGCCTATCTGAAAAATCGTATCGTATTCAGCCGCGATGCTGCGGAGATACGCCCTCTGTTTACTTGTCAGCATAAATTCTTCCTCACTAATTATTATTTGCTCAGCGCGTCGTACAGCGCCCTCAGCGCCGCACCTCTGTGGCTGATCTTATTTTTCTCCTCCGAGGTCATTTCAGCCATCGACTTCTCCCCTACCATAAAGACCGGATCGTAGCCGAAGCCGTTCGTGCCCCTTTCCTCATAGCCGATTTTTCCCTGTACATCGCCGGAAACAGTAAATTCTGCATCTCTGTCAACATAGGCTATAACGCACCTGAAAGCTGCCCTGCGGTCACTGTCCTGGACATTCTCCAACTCTGAAAGAAGCTTTCCGCACTCCTGTCCTTTCGGTGCATATCGTGCGGAATAGACGCCTGGTCTGCCGCCAAGAGCGTCCACGCAAAGTCCGCTGTCGTCCGCAAAAACAGGCATTTTCACGCAGTCATACACTGCTTTGGCCTTTATCATGGCATTCTCAGCAAATGTTGTGCCGTTCTCCTCCGGGTCACAGTCTGCGCCTGCCTGAGCCTGCGACAGCACCTCGATTCCCAAGGGCGAAAGTATCTCACGGGCTTCCCGGAGCTTATTCTCATTATTTGTGGCAAAAACGATTTTTTTCATCATTCGTCGCCTTTCTTTCCGAAAAGCCTGCTGAAGAAGCCTTTCTTTTTCTTCTTCGGCTCTTCCTCTGCCACAGGTTCTTCCTCGACTACAGTCTCTTCCTCGACCGCAGTCTCTTTCTCGACCGCAGTCTCTTCCTCGACTACAGTCTCTTCCTCGACCGCAGTCTCTTCCTCGGCTACAGTCTCTTCCTCGACCGCAGTCTCTTCCTCGACCACAGTCTCTTTCTCGACCGCAGTCTCTTCCTCGACCGCAGTCTCTTCCTCGACTACAGTCTCTTCCTCAGTCGCACTCTCTTCCTCGATTGGAGTCTCTTCTTCGACTACAGTCTCTTCCTCAATCGCAGTTTCTTCCTCGGCTATGGGCACTTCCTCAACCATAGTCTCTTCTTCGATCACAGTTTCTTCCTCAATCGCAGTCTCTTCCTCAGTTGCATCCGATTCCCCGGCATCATTCGCTTTTTCCGCGGCATTTCGTTTAGCCTCGTCGAGATCGAACAGGGCGTCAGAGAACATCCGGCTGTCAAATGGCTGCAAATCGTCGATTTTCTCGCCAACGCCTATAAGCTTGACCGGGATCCCCAGCTCGTTCTTTATCGAGATAACGATACCGCCCTTTGCCGTTCCGTCCAGCTTTGTGAGTACGATTCCGGTAATATGTGCAGTTTCGCTGAAAAGCTTTGCCTGACTGACAGCATTTTGTCCGGTAGTCGCATCGAGAACAAGAAGAACCTCCCGTGAACATTCTCCCGCCTTGCTGTCGATGATGCGGTTGATCTTTTTCAGTTCCTCCATAAGGTTTTTCTTGTTATGGAGTCTTCCGGCGGTGTCGATCACCACAACGTCGCACTGACGCGCCTTTGCAGCCTCCAGAGCGTCATATACAACAGCTCCCGGGTCGCTTCCCTCAGCGTGCTTCACAATGTCCACTCCGGCACGGTCAGTCCACACCTGGAGCTGGTCTATAGCCGCCGCGCGGAAAGTATCGGCTGCCGCAACGAGCACTTTCTTGCCCTCCTGCTTGAACTGGTGGCAGAGCTTGCCGATAGTTGTCGTCTTTCCTGCGCCGTTTACGCCGATAACCATGATGACCGCCGGGGAAACAGACAGATCAAGTCCGGTATCGTCCCCCATCATCTCCGAAACGACTTCATGTATAAGCTCCATAATGTCATTAGGGTCGGTTATACCGCGCTCCTTTACCTTTTTGCGGACGCGGTCGCAGATCTCTACCGAGGTCTCCACACCGATATCGCTCATTATCATCTGCTCTTCAAGCTCCTCGAAAAGCTCCTCGTCTATTTTCGTAAAAGAATTAAAAATTCTCTGCAATCCGCCTAAAAAGCTGTCCTTCGTCTTTTTCAGACCGCTTGCAATTTTTGAAAAAAGTCCCATAATTACCTCCGTTCTATATCTATTGATTCTCGTCCTGGAAATCTACCTGCTCCATTTTCAGCAGCTTGGATATACCGTCCTCCTGCATTGTTACACCGTACAGCACATTTGCCTCCTCCATTGCACTGCGCCGGTGCGTTACCAGAACAAACTGCGTAGTATCAGTAAATTTTTTCAGATACTGAGCATATTTTCTTACATTAACTTCGTCAAGAGCAGCATCGATCTCGTCCAGAATACAGAACGGCGCAGGTCTTAGCTTTAGTATGGCGAAATAGATCGCTATTGCCACAAAGGACTGCTCTCCTCCCGAAAGCGAAATAAGATTCTTTATCACCTTTCCCGGAGGCGCAACGCTTATCTCGATTCCCGATTCCAGTACATTTTCCGGATCGGTAAGGATAAGCTCCGCCTTTCCTCCGCCGAAAAGCTCCACGAATATCTCCTTGAAATTCGAGTTTATCACCTGGAAGCTTTCCCCGAATATCCGGCACATCTCCTGAGTCAGATCACAGATTATCCGCTCCAGCTCGCGCTTTGAATCCTGAACGTCTTTCAGTTGGGCGGACATGAACTCATATCTCTCGGAGACCTCCCGGTACTCGTCAATGGCGTCCACATTTACGCTGCCCAGATTCCGTATTTTATTCTTTACAGAAGTCAGCTCTGCCTGAGCCGCCGCCACGTCGTCAATTTTCTCCGCCGCAGCCGCAGCCTCGGAAAACGTCAGTTCATAAACGTCCATAAGCTGACGTATAATGCTGTCGGAATCACGCTCTGCCGCCTCGCGCCGCTCCTCCAGCCGGGTGATCTCGCCGGAAAGCTTTTCCTTGGCTTCGTTCAGGGCTTTCACGCCTTTCTGCGTTTCGTTGGCAAGCCTGTTCTGCTCGGAGTGTACTGTCTGATATCGGTTGATCTCGGCCGTGTACTGCTCGGAATTGCTCTTGACGCTTTCAAGCTGTGATCTCAGTTGGGAAATTTCTTTCTCCTTGTCGGCGATAATGCCGTTCTGCCTGTGGATCTCGTCCTCAAAGCCCTTGTTTCCGCTATTAAGCGACTCCAGCTCTCCGTTTATGCGTCCGATCTCAGCCTCATGCGCCTGAATGTCCTTCGCCAGCTCCATATCACGGATCTTCAGAGCCGAAAGCTGCTCCGAAAGCTCACCCCGGCGCAGACGAAGCTGTTCCCGGCTGCTCCGGCTTTCTGAAAGCCTCTGTTCCGTGGCGATTATCTCATCTGCCAGGCTCTCTCCGGCTTTTACGGCATCCTCCTCCGCCCTGACGGCGGCGGCGATTTTTTCCTCATATTCGGCTTTTTGCCGCTCAAAGCTGTCCGTCTGCGAACGCAACTGCTCTACCAGTACCGTCAGGCTGGAAAGCTCGGCGTTCAGGCGGACATTTTCACTTTCCAGCTCCGAAATTTTCGACCTTGCGGCTTCTCTGTCATAACGCAGCTTCTCCGACTCGCCCCGGAGCTTCTCCATTCTCGCTTCGACTTCTTTCTGCCGGGAACTAAGCTCCGCGATCTTTCTTTCCAGATTGTCTATCTCGTTTTTCCGCGTGATTACTCCGACGGATTTCTGCGCCGAACCGCCGGTAAATGAACCTCCGGCATTAATGACCTGTCCGTCCAGGGTAACAATACGGAGTTTGTAGCCGTATTTTTTTGCAATGACGGCAGCGCAGTCAATGTCTTCCGCTATTACGATCCTGCCCAGCAGGGACGCGATAATTCCGCTGAATTTCTCGTCATATCCCACTATCCTGCTTGCAATGGAAACAAAGCCCTGGCAGCTCTCCACGCCCTGCTCGCGAAGCTCATAGCCCTTTACAGATGTAACCGGCAGAAACGTGGCGCGTCCGCCGTGCTGCTCTTTCAGAAAGCGTATTCCCCGCTTGGCGCTCTCCTCGTTCTCCACTATAATGTTCTGCATCGCACCGCCAAGAGCTGTCTCAACAGCCGTTGCATATCTGGCATCAACGCTTATATTCTGAGCGACCGTTCCGTGTACGCCTGTAAGCCTGCCCTGCTTTGCAGCTTTCAGGATCTGCTTGACGCTGCCGGCAAAGCCCTCCATGCTGTTTTCCAGGTCGATGAGTATTTTCTTCCGCTGCTGAACGCTTTTCAGCTCATAGAGCACCTCCTCGAATTCCGTCTTTGCTTTCTCGAAGCCGTCTCTCCGTGAGCTGTAGAGCCGCTCGATACCGCTCGCCTTATTCGTTATTCCGGCGAGCATTTCCTGATTTTTCTCCAGATGTTCGCTGTTTTTCTTGATTTGTTCGTCATATCCGGCGGCAGTGCCCTCGATATCGCTTCTGCCCTCTATAAGCTCCGCCAGACGCTTTTTCTCCTCCGCAGCCGTCTGTCTCGCAGATTCCGCGGCAAATTTCAACTCGCTCTGCTTAATGTAAAGCCCGTTTATTTCGCTGCCGGCTTTGCTGACGGAATCCCCGATCTCAGAGCTTTCTGCTTCCGCCTTTTCAAACTCGTCTGCGACCTGTGAGATCTCCGCAAGAAGCCGCTCTCTCTGCTCCTGCAATTCCCCGATACGCTTCTCAGTCTCCTTTATACGGAGCTGCATATCGCGCTTTGTTTCCTCAGATTCAGCTATGCTCCTCTTCGCTCGCTGTATAGCTTCACGGCAATGACTGATGTCGTTTTCGCAGACGGCAATGTCGGATTTTTTTCGTGAAGAGCTTTGTTCCTCCTCGATCATCTTCCGCCGCAGCTCATCGGATCTCATGGTACATTCCTGCATCCGGCGATAGCAGTCCTGCATTTTCTGTTCCTCGCGCTGAATGTCATTTTCCGTATTCTCATATTCTCCGCGGCTGACCAGGATCTTTCTCTCCAGCTCCTCCAGACGTTTTTTTAACTCGTCAAGCTTCGTTATCCAGACGGAAATTTCCAGCCGCTTGCGCTCCTCCGCAAGCTTTACGAATTTCTTTGCCTTTTCCGATTGTATCCGCAGCGGTTCAACGCGGCTTTCCAGCTCCGAGAGAATATCCGTCAGTCTCAGGAGATTTTCATGCGCCGCAGTCAGCTTTCTCTCAGCCTCCAGCTTTTTATAGCGGAATTTTGATATTCCTGCCGCCTCCTCAAAAATGTCGCGGCGCTCACTGCTTTTCGCACCCACTATCTCGGCGATGCGTCCCTGACCGATAATAGAGTAGCCGTCTCTGCCCAGTCCGGTGTCCATGAAAAGCTCATTTATATCTTTCAGACGGCAGCTCTTGCCGTTTATCATGTACTCGCTTTCACCGCTTCTGTACAGCTTTCTGGTAACGGCGACCTCCTCGCCCAGATCTGCAAGAGTGCCGTCGGAATTGTCGATATTCAGAGTTACAGCCGCAAAGCCCATAGGTTTTCTTGCAACAGTACCGGAAAAAATAACGTCCTCCATTTTATTTCCGCGGAGAGTTTTTGTGGACTGCTCTCCCAGAACCCAGCGAACCGAGTCACCGATATTACTTTTTCCGCTGCCGTTGGGACCTACTACCGCCGTAAGACCCTTGTCAAAATTAAGGCTTATCTTGTCCGGAAAGGACTTGAACCCCTGTATTTCCAATGATTTAAGGTACATCCGTTCACCTCTGTTCAGATAAGGTATTCACCTGATTATTCTATAACGTCGATCTGATATTTTGGTATAGTTTCGTCTTCCAGGATCTTTATATCAATTCCCCGGCTTCTGAAATACTCCGCATTTGCCTTTTTATGCCCCAGAGCCTTGCTTATGCAGTTCGCCGAGACCGCGAAGATATATCTGCTTCGTTCCGCGCCGCAGGAGCTTATTGCCAGCTCCATGTTGTGACGGTAGATCAGCCCCTCGCACAGTTCCCGGAACGCCGGATGGTAGAATCCGCCTATCATGTCGCGCTCCACAAATTCGCTGGCATGGAGTCCGCATTTTATAACGCGTATGCCGCCTGACTCCGCCATTACCATAGCCGCCGCCGAGATCTCCACAGCCTTTTCAAACGAAAACGGCTTGTACTCCCCGGACTTGAAAAGCTCTCCAAGACGGGTATTTTCCAGAATTACCGTGGGATAGATTCGCAGAGTATCCGGGGAAAGATCTACTATTTTTTCGATTGTCTCCATTTCGTCCGCCGGAGCGCTCCTGTACAGCCCAACCATCATCTGCAAGCCAAGCTCGAAGCCAAAGGCTCTTATAAGCTGACAGGCATCCGCCACATCATCAGCCGAGTGACCCCGTTCGTTTGCTTCAAGGACGTGATCGCACATGGACTGCGCGCCAAGCTCGATCGCGGTAACGCCGCTGTTTTTCAGTAAATTCAACACCGGAATGTCAATACAGTCCGGACGGGTGGAAATGCGTATGCCGCGAAATTTTCCCTCGCCGATAAAATCCTGCGCGGCATCGAGAAGCTCCGTCATGTACTCCCTGGGGATTGCCGTGAAGCTGCCGCCGAAGAACGCGATCTCCGTATTCTCCGGGGACATTACCTCCCCCAGAGCCTTTTCGCAGATGCTCCGCACCTCTTCTCCGGAGGGCGCGTGCTGTGCGCCGCTGATAGTCCGCTGGTCGCAGAAGCTGCACAAATGCGGACAGCCTATATGGGGCACGAAAATTGAGATATTAGAATGTTTCATAGCCCATAAGCTCCAGAGCTTCCCTGGCGGCAAGCTGCTCGGCGTCCTTTTTGCTTCTGCCCTTGCCCTTGCCGATGACCTGAGAATTGAGCATGACTTCTACCACAAAGCGCTTGTTATGGTCGGGGCCCTCCTCGCCGATAAGAACATACTCTACCTTTTCCTCGGGATTCTTCTGGACGACTTCCTGCAAAACGGTCTTGAAATCCCCGAATGCAGCCTTTGCGCCCTTTTGCAGATCCTGTGGCATGAAACGGAGGATGTGCGCTCTCGCCGCCTCCATTCCGCCGTCCAGGTAGATAGCGGCGATAACAGCCTCAAAGGCGTCTGCCAGAATAGAGGGACGCTCACGTCCTCCGGTGTTCTCCTCGCCCTTTCCCAGAAGGAGATATCTGCCCAGGTCAATTTTCCGCGCAAAGCCGTGGAGACTCTTCTCGCACACCAGCGATGCCCGGAGCTTTGTAAGGTCGCCCTCCGCAACGGATGTCAGATGAGTATAGAGATACTCAGACACCACTACCGAAAGAACGCTGTCTCCGAGAAATTCCAGCCTTTCATTGCTGCCCTGGGGCTGCTTGTTTTCATTCGCATATGAAGAATGAGAAAGGGCGTTGACAATCAGATTTCTATTCTTGAATTTATAGCAGATACTTTCCTCTAATTCCGAAATAATTGATGTGTTATTCATTATCCTGCTCCTTTTCGCCGAGTGCCTTGACATATGCTTCGATCGAGCCGATAACATTACCCTCGACGCATTTTTGTGCCTGACGGACTGCGTTGAAAAACGCTTTCGCATCAGAACTGCCGTGAGCCTTGATAACAGGCTTCTTCACTCCTAAAAGGGCTGACCCACCAGTTTCACGGTAATCCATCTGTTTCTTGAACGTTTTGATTTTTCCGAGGAAAAAAAGCGCGCCTATTTTTCCCGCGCCGGAGAAGATCCACTTCAGCTTCTTCGAGAAGAATGAGCCCATTCCCTCGTAGAGCTTCAGCACGATATTTCCCGTAAATCCGTCGGTGACCACCACCTGGCACTCGCCCTTTGGCAGATCTCTCGCCTCGAGATTTCCGATGAAATTCAGTCCCGACTTCTCCAGCATCCTGTAGGCTTCCTTGTCCAGCTCTCTGCCCTTGGTATCTTCTGCGCCTATGTTCAGCAAGCCGACTTTAGGCGATCTTATGCCCATGACCTTTTCCATATATGCGCTTCCCATGACAGCAAACTGCACCAGCATCTCCGGGCGGCATTCCGTGTTCGCGCCTGCATCCAGCAGGATGAAGCTGCCCTTATCCGCCGGCAGAACAGGCGACGGGGCAACGCGCTTTATCCCCTTGATGCGCTTGACGATAAAGGTCGCGCCCATTACAAGCGCACCCGTGCTTCCTGCGCATACAAACGCATCGCCGGCGTCCTCGGAAAGAAGCTTCATTCCCAGCGCCATAGATGTGTTTTTCCCCGATTTTATGATGTTTCCGGGGTCATCGTGAATATCGAATACCTCAGCCGTATGCTGAATTTCCATTCCAGAAATGCTGACTCCGTTATCAGCCGCGCATTTCTCGATCTTCTCACGGTCGCCTGTAAGGATTATCTCAGCGCCAAGCTCTTTTACGGCTCTTTCACATCCCTTTATTACCTCCAGGGGCGCATTATCTCCGCCAAAGGCGTCAACTATTATTCTTGCCAATTTTCTCAAGCTCCCCTCTCAGCGCTTTTAATGCACGATCTGCATAGGCGGCATATTTTTCTTTTTTGTCACGAATTTTTCTGCCGATATCCGGGAGAATACCCATATTTGCACCCATAGGCTGGAATTTTCCGCTGTTGAAGCTGTCGCTGACATATGCGGTCAAAGCCCCTGTCATAGTCTCCGCAGGCAGCTCTACAGGCTCAAGCCCCAGCAGCTTCCTTGCGGCGGCTGTACCTGCAATGATACCGCTTGCCGCCGACTCCATATAGCCCTCGACTCCGGTTATCTGCCCTGCAAAATAAATGCTGCCGTTACTGCGCATGGAAAGATCTCTGTTCAGCAGCTCCGGACTGTTGATAAACGAGTTCCGGTGCATTACCCCATAGCGCATAAATTCGGCATTTTCCAATCCCGGTATCATAGAAAAGACCCGTTTCTGCTCGCCGAATTTCAGATTCGTCTGGAATCCCACCAGGTTGAAGAGAGTCGCCTCCCTGTTTTCGCGCCGAAGCTGAACAACGGCATAGGGACGCTTTCCAGTGCGCTTATCCGTAATTCCCACCGGCTTCATCGGTCCGAAACGCATGGTGTCCTCGCCCCGGGATGCAAGTACCTCTATGGGCATACAGCCCTCATAAACGCTGAACGGATGTGTCTCGAAATCTTTCAGCTCCACGCGCTCCGCGGCTGCAAGCTCCCGGTAGAACGCCTGGTATTCCTCCTTGTTCATGGGGCAATTGATGTAGTCGGCATCTCCTCTGTCATATCTTGACGCGAAGAAAATCTTTTCCTTATCCAGGCTCTCATATGTCACGATAGGCGCGGCGGCATCATAGAAGCTCAGTCCATCGCCGCACAGTTCTTTTATGATATCAGCCATAGCGCCGCTTGTGAGAGGTCCGGTGGCAATTACGGTAACGCCCTCCGGAAGCTCTGTCACCTCCCGTTCTATAACCTCGATCAGCGGATTTTCGCGGATCTTAGCCGTTACAGCATCAGAGAATTTTTCCCTGTCAACGGCGAGCGCCCCTCCTGCCTCCACGGCATTTGCCTTGGCGCAGGGAACTGTCAGCGAACCCAGAAGCTCCATTTCAGCTTTCAAAAGACCGGCTGCCGATTCAAGCCTTGCCGCTTTCAGAGAATTTGAGCAGACAAGCTCCGCAAATCCTCCGTACTTATGGGCAGGGCTAAATTTCTTCGGCTTCATCTCAAAAAGCCGCACATTTATACCATAGGATGCAGCGCTCCATGCCGCTTCGCAGCCTGCAAGACCTGCTCCAATTACATTTATAGTCATTTCCGGGATGCTCATTTCTTCAATTCCCTTTCATATCCGCAGCCGTCGTTTTCGCAGATCAGCTTTCCTGATTTTCCGCCCTTGTTGAACAGTGTCTTGCCGCACTGAGGGCATTTTTCTGCCACCGGCACATTCCAGGTCATAAAGGTACATTCAGGATAGCCCTGACAGCCGTAAAAGCTTCTGCCTTTCTTGGACTTTTTCAGCAGCATCTTTTGGCCGCATTTCGGACAGTTTCCCTCGGATTCAAACACAAGCTGCTTGGCATTCTTACATTCCGGAAATCCGGGGCAGGCAAGGAACTTTCCGTATCTGCCGTACTTGATGACCATGTTTCTGCCGCAATTTTCGCATACTATATCCGTTTCCTCATCCGGTACCTTGATACGCTTGCCGTCCATAGCCTCCTCCGCTTTCTGGAGGTCGGCGGCAAATCCTGTATAAAACTCCCTGAGAGTGGACACCCAGTCCTTCGTGCCGTTTTCCACACGGTCGAGATTGCTCTCCATATCAGCCGTGAATTTGGCATCAACGATGTCCTTGAAATGCTCTTTCATCAACTCCGTTGTTATCTCGCCGAGAGCAGTAGGCTTCAGTTGCTTGCCCTCGTGCTCCACATACTGCCTGGACGTTATAGTGGAGATAGTCGGGGCATAGGTACTCGGTCTGCCGATGCCGTTTTCCTCGAGAGCCTTGATAAGGGTCGCCTCGGTATATCTCGCCGGCGGCTGCGTGAAGTGCTGATTTCCGTCTAAGGATTTTATCTTAACGACGTCCTGTTTTTCAAGAGGCGGCAGCATTTTCTTCGTGCCGTCCTTTCCGTCGCCGGTCTCCTCGTACAGAACGGTATATCCGTTGAATTTCACGCTGTAGCCGGAAGCTCTGAAAACGCAGCCGTTTGCCGAAATATCAACCGAAACGGTGTCCAGAACAGCATTTGCCATCTGGCTTGCTATAAAACGCGACCATATCAGCTCATACAGCTTGAACTGGTCGGAAGTGAGTCCGGACTTTACCCTTGCCGGGGTAAGATCGGCAATAGAAGGTCTTATCGCCTCGTGAGCATCCTGGGCATTGCCCTTGCTCTTGAAAGTCCTGGGCTTTTCGGGAAGATATTCCTTGCCGTAAACCGTCTCGATATACTGTGCCGCAGCCGCTTTCGCCTCGTCCGATATGCGGAGGCTGTCGGTTCTCATATAGGTGATAAGACCGACTGCGCCGATACCCTCGATGTCAACGCCCTCGTACAGCTCCTGAGCCGCTTTCATGGTTCGCTTTGAAGTGAATCCCAGCTTCTTTGAAGCCTCCTGCTGGAGGGTAGACGTAATGAAAGGCGGCGCAGGCTGTTTTCTGGTGAGCCGCTTTTTCACGTCCGTTACGACATACTGAGCGTCATTCAGTCTGTTCAGTATATCGTCCGCAGCCTCTTTTGATGCAAGCTCTGCCTTTTCACCGTCAACAGTAAGAAGAGACGCCTCGAAGACCCGCCTCGAGCCTGGCGCAATGAACTTTGCATCCACCGACCAATACTCGCGGGGTATAAACTTCCGTATCTCATTTTCTCTGTCTACCACTATGCTCACCGCAACCGTCTGTACTCTTCCGGCAGACAGTCCGCGCTTCACCTTTTTCCACAGGAAAGGGCTGAGCTTGTAGCCGACAAGTCTGTCGAGTATACGTCTCGCCTGCTGAGCGTTCACAAGGTCAATGTCTATCTTATGCGGATTGCTCATTCCGGCGCTTACTCCCGACTTGGTTATCTCGTTGAATGCCACGCGGTTGTTCTCATTCATATCCAGCTTGAGCATCTGTGCAATATGCCAGGATATCGCCTCGCCCTCACGGTCGGGGTCGGTCGCCAGGAACACTTTTTCGCACTTCTTGGCGCGCTTTTTCAGCTCCTTGATAATGTCGCCCTTGCCCTTCATATCTATATACTGGGGCTTGAAGTCGTCCTCCGTATCCACGCCGAGCTTGGATTTCGGCAGATCGCGGACATGACCCATAGAAGCCACGACCTCGTATCCCCTGCCCAGGTATTTCTGTATCGTTTTCGCCTTTGCAGGCGACTCAACTATAACTAAATCCGACATTTTGTCTATCATTCTCCATTCCGGCGGATGAACGGGATTCCGCCTTATATCATCATATCTTTGCACTATACGATCTTCCCGGCAGCGCTTCCACCGCGCCGATAATTTCAAGCTCTGTAAGCTCCGGCATCAGCTCTGACGCGTCAACGCCGAGCTTTACAGCAATAACGTCAGCGTGAAGCGGACTCTCCTCCGAAAGCAGCTTCATAATGTCACGCTGAACGCCCTCGGGAATATCGTCCAGGTCGATCTCAGCTCCATCCTCGTCATCCGCATCACCGTCAACCTCATCCTCAGCTTCGTCGTCCTCGTCGTACAGTTCGTCAGACGCCCCCGAAGCTCCGCGTGATATGCTGCCGCCGTTTAAGAAGTCGAAAGCGTCCAGTCTCAGTTCGGCAGCGGATGCCTCCATGGTGAAAAATTCCAGCACGTCCTCTGTGCTCAGAAGCGGTATTGCGCCGTCCCTCAGCAGATCAGAATTGCCCGAATAGGAATTACTGAAAATATCCGCAGGAGGAAGCACAAAAAGCTCCTTTCCCTGATCCAGCGCGAGCCTTGCGGTGATAAGCGAACCGCTGCGGATCGAAGCCTCAAAGACCATCGTCGCCCTGCCGAGCGCGGAAAGTATCCTGTTCCGCCGCGGAAAATTTCCGGGCGCAGGAGATGTGCCCGGCGGATATTCCGATACGAAAACGCCGCCGGAGGCTAAAATTTTGTCACGAAAAACAATATTCTCCCGTGGATAATCCACATCTATTCCGCAGCCAAGCACACAGGCAGTAGGTTTTCCCATCTCTGCGGCGGCAAGCTGGGATGCAATGTCTATTCCCGTTGCAAATCCGCTGATGATGACCACATCCTCCATAGCAAGCTCGGAACAGATACGTCTTGCTGCGGAAGTGCTGTAGCGTCCGGCGTGTCTTGTGCCGACGGATGTGATCGTCTTCGCTCCCGAAAGGCAGCGGATATTTCCCTTGTAATAAAGAATAAGCGGCGGATCGGCTATATATTCCAGTTGAACAGGGTAATCGTCCGAATCATAGCGGACTATCTCAATGCTTTTTTTGCGGCAGACGTTAACGATCTCCTCCGCACTTTCCAGAGAATACGACCTGACTTTTTCTTTCTCTTTCTGCGAGAGCCTGTTATTCGCACCGCTCGAAATAAACTCGTGGTATGCCTCCTCGGCATTCTCATAATAGCTCATCAGATTCCATAGACGTTTGACGGTATTCCCGAAAACTATGGAAAGCCATACCCAATATTTTGTATCGTTCATTTTTTCTTTTCCAGCTCCCACATAAGTATTCCGGCAGCCATAGCCGCATTCAGTGAGTTTATGCGTCCGTTCATTGGAATAGTTATCCGCCTGTGGCAGCGTTTCACTATCTCTGCCGGCAAGCCGTTTCCCTCGTTGCCTATAAAGACAGCCTGTTTTCCGCCGAATCCGCAGCTTGTAACATTTTCCGCATCCTTGTCGATAACGGCTGCCGAGGTTTCAACGCCGCTCTCTTTCAGAAGCTCAAACAGCTTTTCGGCATTGTTTTCAACTGTGATCTCCATGCGGAAAACCGAACCCATAGTTGAGCGTATGACCTTGGGGCTGTACAGATCGCAGCTCCCGGAAAGGATAACGCCGTCAATTCCCAGCGCATCGGCAGTACGGATTATCATGCCCACGTTGCCCGGATCCTGAAGCCCGAACAGAACCGCGTACCGGCAATTCTCCCGGAAAGCCGGCGTCTTTGCCCCGGGGATCCTGCAAATCGCGAAAACTCCCTGGGTGCTGTCCGTAGAAGCAATTTTATTTCCAAGTTCATTTGAAATAACAAGTGTTTTTGTATTTCTCAAATCAGCCTGAAAAATAGTTTCTCCGAATTTTTCCTGCGCCTGCTTTGTAAGTATAATGTGGGTGATTCCGCTGTCCTCTTTCAGGGCGTCCTCCACTATGCGCAGTCCCTCCAGCACGAATAAGCCGTATTGAAGCCTGTCTTTTTTAGAGGAAGATAGCTTCTGATACAGCTTGACTGTCGGGTTGTCTTTAGATGTTATAATATTTTCCAATACGAAATAACCTCCGGTTGATGACGCTGCTATGTACAACAAAACACGCTCTTATTATATGTAAGAAGCGTGTCGTTGTACTTAACTAATCAATTAAAGAGCAGCCTTTGCCTTCTCAGCGATCGCTGTGAAGCCGGCAGCATCTGTGATCGCGATCTCAGAGAGCATCTTTCTGTTCAGCGTGATGCCAGCCTTCTTGCAGCCGTTCATGAATGTGGAATAGTTCATTCCGTTCATCTTGGCAGCAGCGGAGATTCTTGTGATCCAAAGCTGTCTGAAGGTTCTCTTCTTCTGCTTTCTTCCGATGTAAGCATAGTTGCCGGACTTCATCACAGCCTGCTTAGCCATCTTGAAGTGCTTGCTCTTTGCGCCCCAGTAGCCCTTAGCAAGCTTTAAAACCTTATTTCTTCTCTTGCGAGTCATCATTGCACCCTTAATACGTGCCATAGTCTTATACCTCCAATATTATTACAAAAACGATGTGAGTAACTGTAGCCTGAGCCGGCAGATTACATATAAGGAACGAGCTGCTTGATCGTAGGAGCATTTGCACTGCCTGCAACGCCTGCGTTACGAGCGATTCTCTTACGCTTAGTATCCTTCTGTGTAAGTCTGTGTCTCTTGTTTGTGTGCTGATACTTTACCTTGCCGCTTCCTGTGATCTTGAAACGCTTCTTTGCACCGGAATGAGTTTTAACCTTAACCTTTGCCATTGAATATTCCTCCTTAAATTAAGAACAAACAGCTCTTATTTACTTGATTTTGGGTTCACAAACATAACAATGCTGCGACCTTCCATTTTAGCCGGCTTGTCAACAGAACCTGCTGCGGAAACAGCCTCTTTGAACTTATCAAGAAGCTCTGCTCCCAGTTCCGGATGCGCGATGGCTCTCTTACGGAATCTTACGGAAACCTTAAGCTTATCGCCTCCCTGAAGGAACTTGACAGCCTGATTGACTTTCGTTTCAAAATCGTGGGTGTCAATCGTTGAAAACATTCTGATCTCCTTGATTGAAACGATCTTCTGATTCTTCCTCGCCTCTTTTTCGCGTTTAGCCTGCTCGAAGCAATACTTTCCGTAGTCCATAATGCGGCACACGGGCGGCGTTGCCTGCGGTGCGATCTTAACCAGGTCAAGATCCTTTTCGTAGGCTAATTTCTGGGCATCCCTGGCAGACATATTGCCAAGCTTCTTTCCTTCATCGTCGATAACGAGAACTTCCTTGTCTCGAATTTCTTCGTTGATCTGCAGTTCCTGTTTGCTAATGTTCAAGCACCTCCGGACATAAAATAAGTGAGTGCAGAATCGTCCACACTCACACAATACGCAATCATCTCATAAAAGACTCAACATATTGACCGTTTAAGCTTAGCCTGACGGTGAGAACGGATCGTTCTGCTTTCTTACTTGATTATTATATACCATTCTCAGGCAAATGTCAATAGAATATCTAATTTTCATCACATTACACAAAATTCACCCGAATATTTCTTTTAATTTATCCCAGACGGCAAAACGAACCCTGTATTTCTTCGGGTGGCAGAGAATGTCCAGCTCATCCTCCGAAAAAACGGACGGGTCTTCCTCCACCGTCTCCGCCGCCGGAATGCACAGGGGCGGGTACATAACGCACCACCAGTTATGCCCCTCAGCCTTACCGATCTTCACCCTCAGCGCGCGATATTCTCCGGCAGGCATCGTAATATCACCGTAAACGCGGGTGTCGAACTCCACGTCAGCAAGCTCCGCTGTTACGCCGGAAGCGCAGCCGTTTTCCAGAAGAACATCCTCCGCCGTTCTGACTATTTCCGGTAGCTTTTCGGCAGCAGTTTTTTCCGCCTCCTCAAGGCTTACGCAATCGGAGAAAAAGTCTGCCTCCAGCAGTTTGTCCCGTACCATAAGCTTGAGGCGCTGATCCTCCTCGCTGTCCGACTCCGCCAGAATATGAAGCCGTAGCACGCTTGCACGCAGGTCGTCAAGCCGCCTGCCGTCACGGATGAGTTTTATTCCGTTGGAGATAAGTATAGTCAGCAACAGCGCCACAGCAGCAATTATAAGAGTCATATTTCTTCTTGATTTCATGGAAAATCTCCTTTTCGCAAACTTGTCGAAATTTCTTAGCGATAATATTATCGCCCGGTAAAATTAGGTTATGCAATTTATTTTCCGCAGCTTTCGACACGATATGCTAAGTGAATCTGCCGCACAGTGAAATAATATGGCAAACGCTGTCGGAAATCAGCCGATTTTGGCGTAATATAGCGCAAACTTTCCCTTTACAAGCTAAAAAAATTGTCGTATAATAAGGACGTAGAGCAAAGGAGGAGACAACCCATGAAAAAAATTCTTTCGGCTGCATCGGCAGCGTTCCTCATTCTCACTGCCATGATGTCAATGTGCGCAAGGGCGTCAGAGAGCGAAAAAACGGGGTTTATTTATACTATTATTGACAACGAAGCCACCGTCACAGGATTCCAGGGCGAACCGGTCTACATCGACATCCCGGAAACCGTAGAAGGCTGCCGTGTGACGGAGATACGAGACAACGCTTTCTATGAGTGCGGCTCGCTGAAACAGGTAACGCTGCCCGGTACGATCGAAAAAATCGGACATCACGGCTTCTATGGCTGCTATTCCCTGGAGAGTATCGTCATTCCGGATTCCGTAACGGAGATCGGCATGGGCAGCTTCTCCGGCTGTACGGCTCTTACATATGCGGCTCTCCCAGAAAGCATCGTAAGCCTCCCCGAGTCCTGCTTCCGGAGCTGCACGTCGCTGAAAAATATAATCATCCCGGACACTGTAGAGAAAATAGGCGATTTCTGCTTTTCTTCGTGTACGTCCATAACGTCAGTTTCTCTGGGAGGGGCTGTGGCTGAGCTGGGAGACTGCGCATTTTATATGTGTACCTCCCTGAAATCCCTCTACATTCCGCCCTCTGTGAAAGATTTAGGATTCTGCTCCGTGGGATATATCCCCACTAACGACGGTGCAGTTCCCGATGAAGAATTTACCCTTGTGGGAACGAAAAACTCAGCCGCCCAGGATTACGCCGACGAAAACGCCGTTTCATTTGAAAAAGCCGAGGACTCCGTACACGCCTTTGCGATCCAGCGGATAAACGGTCAGAGAATAGGCATCCCTTCTATTTTTATTATGGCAGCTTTTGCTGCGCCGGTTTTCGCCCTGCTTGTCATCGCACGAAAAAACATAGCAAGAAAAAAACATCGCAAAAAAATGACCAAATTTTGAATTTTCCGCAAATAAAGTATTGCATTTTTCTGAATAATATGTTATGATATTTATACAAGATGACGACCTGCTTTGATTTGTCATTTCAGGCGTCCAATACTTTTTTGAAGGGATGAAGAAAATGTTCAGTATGAAAAAAATTGCAGCAGCCGCCATGTGCGCTGCCGTGACCCTTTCCTCTGTACCGTCTGCCTTTATCGCTGACGCTGCCGATGCTACAGTCGAAAACTCCGGTCTCGACTACGACTACGCACGCGCGCTGCAATACTCAATGTACTTCTACGATGCCAATATGTGCGGTGACCAGGCTGAGGAAAACTCACGTCTTGCCTGGCGCGGAGACTGCCACAGCTATGACAGCAAAGTCCCGATGGTGAACGGGGTTTCCGACGGCTTCAAAAACGGCACTAACCTTTCCGAAGCGTTTATGGAAGCCAACAAAGACGTTCTCGACCCAGACGGCGACGGCTGTATCGACGTTTCCGGCGGATTCCATGATGCCGGCGACCACGTAAAATTCGGTATGCCCGAAAACTATGCAGCCGCAACTCTCGGCTGGGGCTATTACGAGTTCCGTGATTCCTACACAAAGTTGGGTCAGGACGATCATATCGAGACGCTGCTCCGCTACTTCAACGACTACCTCATGAAGTGTACTTTCCGCGATTCTGACGGCGAGGTCATAGCGCACTGCTACCAGGTCGGCGAGGGCGGCATCGACCACGCTATATGGCAGTCCCCCGAGGTTGACTCAATGGCTCGCCCGGCATGGTTTCTCACTGCCGAAAAGCCCCAGACGGACTATGTCGTTTCTGCGGCTGCATCCCTGGCTATCAATTACCTCAATTTCAAGGATTCCGACCCCGAATATGCGGAAAAATCTCTGGACTATGCAAAATCACTGTGGAAATTTGCCAACGACAATCCCAAGGAGCTGAGTGACAACGCGGACGGCCCGATGCAGTTCTACAGCTCCAGCAAGTGGGAGGACGACTACTGCTGGGCTGCCGCATGGCTCTTCCTCTGTACAGGCGACAAGTCCTACATGGAGTCGGCTGCGCCCTACTATGACTATTATGCTCCTAGCGGCTGGTGCTACTGCTGGAACGATATGTGGAGCGGTACGGGCTGTCTCTGGGGACGCATTAACCAGGAATATCCCGAGCTTGACCTTGTAAACGTAGTCAGAAAAGCTCAGGGAAAGAATGAATATGTTTTCGACGATTTCTGGGACGAGGTAGAAAAGTGCTTCAAGGTCTGGAAAGGTCTTGAATCTCCCGGGGGATACGCTTTCCTGAATCAGTGGGGCTCGGCAAGATACAACACGGCAATGCAGCTTATTGCCCTCGTTTACGACAAATATAACAACGACGGAAAGCCCGGTCCGTACAGCGAATGGGCTGAGGGTCAGATGAAGTACATCATGGGCAACAACCCTCTGGACAGATGCTACATCGTAGGTTACAACGAAAAATCCGTTAAATATCCTCACCACCGTGCGGCTTCCGGTCTGCTTTCTGCGGAAGATACCCGCGAGCAGAGACACGTGCTCTGGGGCGCTCTGGCTGGAGGCCCTGACGGTCAGGATAATCACAACGACACAACAAACGATTATATCTACAACGAGGTAACTATTGACTATAATGCCGCTTTCGTAGGCGCCTGCGCAGGTCTTTACGAGTACTTCGGCACGCCGGAAATGGCTGTTACGGCTGATTTTCCGCCTCCGGAAAAGCCGCTGGAGGGCGAAGAGGATGTAAGCGGAACATGGGTCGAGGCGTGCGGTATCGACGACCTTCACAGCGACGGTGCAGGAGTTACCAAGGTTTCATTCAAGGTCATGACCGGTGCAACAAAGCCCTCGGATAAGATCTCCGTTCGATACTACTTCAATACAAGCGAGATGGCTGGCGGAGTAAGCTCTGTTACCCATGTCAACGAGCTGTACGACCAGTCCTCCGCAGAGGTAGAGGGCGCAGACGGCGTTATCAGCGGCCCTTACAAGTATGACAAGCTGCCTGATACCTACTATGTCGAGATCGCATGGGACGGCTATATGATAGCAAATTCCGGCAAAAAATATCAGTTCAGCGTAGGTATGTACTACGGCGACAAGTGGGATCCCACCAACGACTGGAGCTATCAGGATCTTGAAATGTACAAGGAGGACGACGCTTTCTTCGGCAACGGCAATGAAAAAACCGCTTCGCACATCTGCATTTACGATAACGGCGTGCTTATCGGAGGAATCGAGCCTGACGGAACTACTGCCGAGGAAGAAAAGCCCACAGAAGCTACGAAGCCTGCAACGACAGAGGGCGGCGAGACTTCACTTCTGGGCGATGCCAACACCGACGGCATCGTGGATATTGCGGATGCAACGATCATTCTCCAGAGCATAGGCAACGCAGACAAGTATAAGCTTTCCGCAGCCGGCGAGAAAAATGCAGACTGCTATGCCCCCGGCAGCGGAATTACGGCTATGGATGCTCTTGCAGTTCAGAAACTTGATGCTAAGATAATTGATAAGCTTCCCGAAATTCCGGAATAAGAGTTAACATTTGGTTTCCAAATAGACAGTTTCCAATATCGATTGCAGGTCGATAACACCGGGTTTCCAAAGGGACAATGTCCCTTTGGCAGAGTCCAGAGGCAGTGCCTCTGCAGGGCATGGGACAGAGTCCCATATCGACCGTAGGTCGATGCAGCCTTTAGGCGCTCTGCAAGGGGTGAATCCGAAAACAGTCCAGTGGACTGTTTTTGGAGAGGGGACGCCCTGCAAGAGAGGGCGTTCCCTTAGAAACTGATAGTCTGTATATAAAGAAATAGAGAGAAATTTTCTCGTTTAAAGGGAAGATTTCTCTCTTTTTTGATGTATCTTTTGTAGAAACTGAAATTATTCTGTAACCGCAAAAGAAGAAAACCGGGAGTTTTAGGGGACGCTCTCTCTTGCAGAGCGTCCCCTCTCCAAAAACAGTCCACTGGACTG
>JAGBGT010000071.1 GCA_017935865.1 Ruminococcus sp.
AAACAGTCCACTGGACTGTTTTGAAATTCACCCTTTGCGGAGCGCCTGAAGGCATCGTCGACCTGCGGTCGACCTTGGGGCGCTGCCCCAAACCCTGCCAGAGGCGCTGCCTCTGGACTCTGCCAAAGGGACATTGTCCCTTTGGAAACCCGATGTTGTCGGCTGCGCCGACATGGGACTCTGTCCCACGCCCTGCCATTATCCTGCAATTTTCTTTTCCAGACACTCCGCCAGCTCCTTTTCAGTGACAAATTCGCAGTCAGGATTATCACGGGCAAACTGCCGGCACAACTCTCTCTGCTCATCATCCGCCGAGAAATCCACAAGAATCACGCTCTTTCTGCCGCATCCTTTCCGCATTATCTGCTCCAGGCGGACACTGAAATCCCCGTCCTCACCGAAAACAGGCAGTACAGAAATATACAGCTTGAGTCCGTCCCCCGGCAGCGCGGCAAAAAGAGTCACAAGCTCCATAAGAGCTATAACAGCCAAAATAACAGCAGCCGTAACAATGATCCCGTCCATAAAAAAACTCCCTTCGGCAATATGCTGCTTCATAATATGCCGAAGAGAGTCTTTTTGTTACATGGGTCAGCTTATGCCTGCCGCGTGCCTTTTTTCGTGCCTGCGCAGAAGTATGTTGAAAACTATCATTTCCGTGATAAACGTCGCCAGCCAGGATATGGTGTAGGAGATGTAAAGTGTCTCCAGGGAATGAAATTTCTCCATGCTGAAAACCGTGTATATCCACAATATTCTGAATCCGCATACGCCCGTGACGGTAATTAAAAGAGGCGGCAGACTGCTTCCGATACCGCGCAGCATACCGGTTGCCACGTCCATAAGTCCGCAGAGGAAGTAGGGAATACATATGTACATGATCCTTACAAGACCGTATTTTATCGCCTCGTCGGAGTCGGAAATGTAGATGGAGAGAAGCGGCTTTCCAAGACCGTAAGCGGTCAGTCCGAGGGTGAGTCCCACGCAGAACACAAAGCCTATGCAGATAAACATGATTTTTCTGATCCTGTCGTATTTTCCCGCACCGTGGTTCTGTCCGGTGAAGTTAAGGGCAGTCTGGCTGACGGAGTTCATGGAGGTGTACACAAATCCCTCGATATTGCCTGCCGCCGCGTTTCCGGACATTGCGATCGAGCCGAAGGAGTTGACGGAGGACTGGATTATAACGTTGGAGATCGAGAACAGAGAGCCTTGAATGCCTGCCGGGAAACCGATCTGGAGTATTCTGATGAGCTGCCGCTTGTAGATCTTCATATGCCTGGGGTTGAAGCGGCAGGCGTCCTTTCTCAGCATCAGTGCGCGGATGATAAGCGCCGCGGACAGAACCTGGGAAATTACTGTGGCGAGGGCGACTCCTGCGACGTCCATGTCCAGAACTATGACGAAAAACAGGTTGAGCAGAACGTTAAGAACGCCTGCTGCCGTAAGGTAAATGAGCGGCGACCGGGTATCTCCGGCTGCCCGGAGGATGGCGCTGCCGAAGTTGTAGAGCATACTTGCGGTTATCCCGCAGAAGTAAATGCGCATATAAGTTGTGGAAAGATTCAGCGCATCGTCAGGGGTGTCCATGAGTTTCAGGATTCCCTTTGCCCCGGCAACGCCAGCTACGGTGAGGATAACGCCGCATATCGCCGCCAGCGGAATTGCTGTGCTGACGACCTTGCGGACGTCGCTGTGCTTGCCTGCGCCTATGCCGTGAGCCGCCGAAACGCCTGCGCCCACAGAGAAGCCGATAAACAGGTTTACCAGCAGATTGATGACCGGTCCTGTCGCGCCAACCGCACCCACGGAGATACTTCCGCAGCATCTGCCAACGACGACCAGGTCGGCGGCGTTAAAGAGAAGCTGCAGAACTCCGGTGAGGATTATGGGGATCGTGTAAAAAATTATTCTTTTCAGCAGCGGCCCCTCTGTGAGATCAGTTGAATTTTTGTTCATGATAACAGCTCCTTTTCTCATTATTGTATGTGTATTTAAGTAAAATGACAGATATCTGTAAACGCAAAACGAGGCTGACGCGGAAGCATCAGCCTTATATTTTTTTGCAGACCGCCGTTCTGTGTTTACCGGAGTTTGCTGTGCGGCATCACCCGGAATATCGACGAAAACCGCTGTATTTCAGTAGAACCGAAATACAGCGGTTATAAGCTTGGCGCGGATTGAGAGATTTGAACTCTCGCGCCGGTTTCCCGACCTACTCCCTTAGCAGGGGAGCCCCTTCACCACTTGGGTAAATCCGCAAACCGGTGCAGAACACCGAATGAAATATGGCGGAGAGGGTGGGATTCGAACCCACGTGCCTTTTGGGCAAACGGTTTTCAAGACCGCCTCGTTATGACCGCTTCGATACCTCTCCATGTTCATATAGCCGATGACCAGGTCACTCAGCTTTATTATTATACCACAAGATCACACAAAAGTCAAGAAAAAGGCAAGTTAAAAATAGCCAAATTTTCAAAGACAAAATTATGCAAATTAACGAAATCGTACTGAATCGGCAAATGTGAATAAGTCAAATATGTAAAATTAAGCTTTTTCATATAAATGCACTTTACATAATTTGTATTTTAGTGTAAAATATACATAGGAGAATGTTTTTTCTCAAGGTCGTATGACCTGAATAATCTGAGAGGTGCAAATTATGGAACCAAAGTATAAAAGAATACTCTTAAAGCTTAGCGGCGAGGCTCTTGCCGGCGATAAGAAAAGCGGCCTCGACTATGACGTCATAACCGATATCTGCAAAAGCGTCAAGAAGGTCGTGGATGCCGGAGTTCAGGTAGCTGTCGTTGTAGGCGGCGGAAACTTCTGGAGAGGCAGATCAAGCGGAGCAATGGACAGAACACGTGCCGACCACATCGGCATGCTGGCAACCGCAATGAACGCTCTTGCCGTTGCGGACGTTTTAGAGTCCCTGGGATGCGTTGTCCGCGTCCAGACGGCTATTTCCATGCAGGCTGTTGCAGAGCCGTATATCCGCAACAGAGCTGTACGTCACCTTGACAAGGGCAGAGTCGTTATTTTCGGCTGCGGAACCGGAAATCCATTTTTCTCCACGGATACTGCGGCTTCTCTTCGTGCCGCGGAGATCAACGCCGATATTTTCCTCAAGGCAACCCTGGTGGACGGCGTATACGACAAAGACCCCCACAAGTACGATGACGCGAAAAAATACGAAAAGCTCACGTTTACGCAGGTCATCAGCGACGGACTGGGCGTTATGGACTCTACAGCCGCTGCCATGTGCCGCGACAACAAGAAGAAGATGCTGGTGTTCGACCTGAGCCGTCCGGACAATATCTACGATGCCGTTATGGGCGGAGACATCGGAACCATCGTATCAGAAGAATAATTACCGCCGAGCGGATGATATACAGAAAGGAATTACTACCATGAAAGCAACTATTGAAAACGCAAAGGGAAAAATGACAAAGAGCCTCAATGCTCTGGACAAGGAATTTGCCGCTATACGTGCCGGAAGAGCTAATCCTGCCGTTCTGGACAAGGTTATGGTGGATTACTACGGCTCGCCCACACCCGTTAACCAGATGGCTGCGATCTCCGTTTCAGAGGCGCGCATCCTCGTTATCCAGCCCTGGGACAAGTCCAGCCTCAAGCTCATCGAGAAGGCTATCCAGGCTTCCGATATCGGCATCAACCCTACAAATGACGGAAATGTGCTCCGCCTGGCATTCCCTCAGTTGACCGAGGAGCGCCGTAAGGAGCTGTGCAAGAGCGTCAAGAAGCTGGGCGAGGACAGCAAGGTTGCTATCCGTTCCATTCGCCGCGACACAATGGACAAGCTGAAAGCAATGAAGAAAAACTCCGAAATTACCGAGGATGATCTGAAGGACTGCGAGAAAAAGGTTCAGGATATAACCGATAAGTTCTGCGCTGACGCTGACAAGGCGGTCGCAGCAAAAGAAAAAGAGATAATGACTGTTTAATGGTGTAATATGGCGATATTCGGTAAAAAACAAAAGGACGCGCCCCCGGAGCTGCCTGAAAAGCTCCCGGAGCACGTCGGCTTCATTATGGACGGAAACGGCAGATGGGCGAAAAAGCGCGGATTGCCGCGTCCTTTCGGTCATAAGGAGGGCGCGAAGAATTTCAAGAAGATAGTCCGCTACTGTAAGGATATCGGCTTGAAGAATATCTCGTTTTACGCCTTTTCCACGGAGAACTGGCAGCGTCCCGACGACGAGGTACAGACCATTATGAATCTGTTCCGGGAATACATCGTGGACGTAAGGAACTTTCTCTCCGAGAATACAAGAATGATCTTTCTGGGCGATAAATCGGCGTTTGACGATGATCTGCGGGAAAAGATGATAAAGCTTGAAGAGGACACGGCTCACTACACGGAAATGAACCTGATGATGGCAGTAAATTACGGCGGACGTGACGAGATCGCTCATGCTGCAAGGATTCTGGCGCAAAAGGCTGTAAACGGCGAAATAGCTCCGGATGACATCACCGAGCAGTCTGTGGCGGACGAGCTGTATACAAAGGGCATTCCCGACGTTGACCTGGTAATTCGTCCCAGCGGAGAACTGCGGCTGTCAAATTATCTAATCTGGCAGTGCGCCTATGCGGAGTATTATTTCACGGATATTTTATGGCCCGATTTCACTCCTGCGGAGCTTGACAAGGCTCTGATCGAGTTCAACAGGCGGCAGCGCCGTTTCGGAGGTGTGTGACTTGCTGACACGGATAATTTCTGCCGCGGTGGGAGCTGTGATCGTCGTAGCGGCTCTTATTTTGCATAATACTGTGGTTTTCCCCATATTTACCGCCGCAGTTATAGCGATAATGCTGTTTGAGCTGCTCCGGGCGGTAAAGCTTCATAAGTACATTCCTATCGTTGCCGCCGTTGAGGTCTGCGGAATTTCCATGCCGTTCATTTATTCGTTTAATTTTGATTACATTTCATTTTATCCCAGCGTCGTGAAATTGACTGAGGACAGGCATATGATAGCCTTCGCGGTGACGCTCCTGTGCGCGTTCGCGGTATTCGTTACATGGCTTAACAAGCATAAGGAGATACAGTACAGCCAGGTATTTTTCGCGCTTGCCTCAATGGTGCTCGTGCCCCAGGCGATGTCAACGATCGTGCGCATCGAGGCTGCAAGCCCCGAGCACGGCGTGTTCCTGCTTGTAATGGGACTTTGCGGCGCGTGGATAGCTGATTCCGGCGCATATTTCACGGGCGTGGCTATAGGAAAGCATAAGCTTTGTCCGGAGATCAGCCCGAAGAAAACGATCGAGGGCTTCGTCGGAGGCATTATCTCAACGGCAGCCGTATTTGCCGCGGCATTTTTCGTATACAACAGGTTCATCACGGAAGAGCCGCTCAGGCTCGGCGCGGTGGGCTATGTTCTTGTTGCCGTTCTGGGAATGGTATGCGCGGTGATAGGCACGGTAGGCGACTTGTCCGCTTCTATGGTAAAGCGCCAGATAGGCTTCAAGGATTACGGAAAGATCATGCCCGGTCACGGCGGACTTATGGACAGATTTGACAGCGTACTCTTTGTGCTGCCGACATTTTATGCGTTCATAAAAATAACAAATATAGTATAATACAACTTCAAAAGTAGTGAAAGGCGACGTAAAAGGTTGCCTTTCATATTTTCATGGGTTTGGTTGGGAATCAGTATTAGCTGATTTCACAAAATAAACCCAAAATCAGAATTATCCTTACATAAAGGAGATATAATATTATGAAGAGAGTTGCAATTTTAGGCTCTACAGGCTCTATCGGCACACAGTCGGTGGAGGTCTGTGAAAAGCACGGGCTCAGGATAACCGCCCTTGCGGCGCACAGCAGCGTGGATATGCTGGAGGAGCAGGCGAGAAAATTCAAGCCCGAGTGCGTCGCCCTGTACAATGAAGAGAAGTACGGCGAGCTGAAAAGCCGTCTGGCGGATACAAATATCAAAGTCCTCTGCGGTATGGAGGGACTGTGCGAAATAGCTGCCATGGAGGAGAACGACATCGTCCTGAACTCCGTTGTGGGAATGGTGGGACTTCTTCCTACGCTGACTGCCATAGAAGCCGGAAAAGACGTCGCTCTTGCCAACAAGGAAACTCTCGTTGCCGGAGGAACTCTCGTCACATCCCTTGCCAGGGAAAAGGGCGTTATGATATATCCGGTGGACAGCGAACATTCGGCGATCTTCCAGTGTCTCCAGGGCAATAAGCGCGAGCAGCTTAACAAGATCATCCTGACAGCCTCCGGCGGACCTTTTTTCGGATTCACCTATGAGCAACTGAAAAATGTCACAAAAGCGCAGGCGCTCAGGCATCCCAACTGGGACATGGGAAACAAAATAACTATTGATTCCGCCACGCTGATGAATAAGGGACTGGAGTTTATCGAGGCGAAATGGCTCTTCGACCTCGAACCGGAGCAGATCGAGATCGTAGTACACCGCCAGAGCGTTATCCACTCTGCCGTGGAGTACAAGGATTACGCGGTCATCGCCCAGTTGGGTGTGCCCGATATGAAGATACCGATACAGTATTCCCTGCTCTATCCCGACAGAGTCGAGTGCCCTACAAAGCCGCTGTCGCTGACTGATTACGGCACGCTTACCTTTGCCAAGCCGGATCTTGATACATTCAAGTGCCTGAGCGCGGCTATAGAAGCCATAACCCGGGGCGGAGCGTATCCCTGCCTGGTAAACTCCGCGAATGAAGAAGCTGTCCGGGCATTCCTCAATGACGAGATACGGTTCATCCAGATAGGCGAGATCGTTTCCTCGGTTCTGGAGAAATTCCCCTATTCCGAGATAAAGAGCTACGAGGACGTAATGTCCGCGGACAGGACGGCAAGGGATTACGTAAGACATATTATCAATAACTGAGGCTTCACCGCGCAAAGACCGTCCTGCGGCTTTGTATGGCGCTGCCCTGAGAAAGGTTGCGTGAGAGAAAGAATATGGGTATAATTATTGCGCTGCTGATTTTCGGCATCATTATAACCGTCCATGAATTCGGACATTTTGCTGTGGCAAAGCTCTGCAAGGTCAAGGTGCTGGAGTTTTCCGTGGGTATGGGTCCAAAGCTGCTCCAGAAGCAGAAGGGCGAGACGAAATACAGCCTGAGACTTCTGCCCGTAGGCGGCTTCTGCCAGTTCGAGGGAGAGGATACCGCCAGCGATGACCCCAGGTCATACAGCAAAGCTCCGGTGTGGAAGCGTATGCTGATCCTTTTTGCAGGTGCGGGCATGAATTTTGTTCTGGGATTCATTACACTTATCATCATGCTGAGTATGTTCACCTCTATCCCCACCACCAGCGTGGGCGGATTCTATGGGGAGGAGCTTTCCAGCGGCAAGATCCTCTACTATTCCGAGAGCTACCATACGGGACTCCGCCATGACGACGTAATAAAGAAGATCGACGGAATATCCATATACACCCTTCTTGACATCGACTTCGTCCAGAGCACCTCCAAGAAACAGAAGCATGAGATCGTGGTTGAGCGCGGAGGAGAGGAGCTTGTCCTGAGCGACGTTGTTTTCCGCGACAGGAGAAACGGCAGCGTCTACGATTTCGGTGTTGAATATATTGAAAAGACGCCGGGCAGCGTGGTGAAGGCTTCCGGGAATTTTTTCAGATCAATGGGACATATCGTGGTCATCTCATTAAAGCAGTTGATCACCGGCAAGGCGGAGACCGAGGATATACAAGGCCCTGTAGGCGTTGTTTCGACCATAAGCCAGACGACGAAGCAGTCCGAAAGCGCAGGAGACGCTTTTTTCCAACTGGTCTACCTCACGTCGCTTATAACTATAAATCTCGGCATCATGAATCTGCTGCCTATTCCGGGTCTTGACGGCTGCAAGCTGCTCTTCTGCATTGTGGAGATCTTCCGCGGAAAGCCCCTGAAGCCTGAACATGAGGGCTATGTCACCCTGGCAGGCGTAGTTATACTTGTGGGGCTTATGATATTTGTAACATTCAACGATATAGTCAGACTTTTTAGCTAAAGGAGTTAGCCATGAGAAACGTAAAACCTGTAAAGGTCGGGGACTGCGTCCTTGACGGAAATCACATATATATCCAGTCCATGCTGAATGTGCCATCCTACGATATCGGGGGCAGCGTGAAGCAGGCTGTGGAGCTGGAAAAGGCAGGGTGCGAGATCATCCGTGCGGCAATTCCCGATATGGACGCCGTAAAGCTGATACCTGCAATAAAGGAGGCAGTGAAGATCCCTCTGGTAGCCGATATCCACTTCGATTACCGGCTGGCTGTTGAGGCTGCCGCTGCCGGCGTGGATAAGATCCGCATAAATCCTGGAAATATCGGCGGACTTGACAGGGTAAAGGCAGTTGTGGACGCCTGCCGCGCCAGAGATCTGCCTATCCGTATCGGCGTTAACTCCGGTTCTCTGGAAAAGGAGATACTGGCGAAATACGGCTCTCCCACTCCCGAGGCGCTGGTGGAAAGCGCCATGAATCATGCGGCTTTGCTGGAACGCTTCGATTTTGACGACATCGTCATTTCCATAAAGTCCTCCGATGTGAACAGAATGATAGCCTGCTACCGTCTTGCGGCGGAAAAGTGCAGCTATCCGCTCCATCTCGGTGTCACAGAGGCTGGAACGGAGCGGCTGGGACTCATAAAATCAGCCGTTGGGATCGGCTCGCTGCTGTGCGACGGCATAGGCGAGACTATACGCGTATCCCTGACGGACGAGCCTGTGAAGGAGATAGAGGCGGCAAAGGATATTCTGAAATGTATAGGAAAAAGAGGCGGAGTGAAATTTGTCTCTTGTCCCACCTGCGGACGCACGCGTATTGATCTTATCGGCACGGCGAAAAAGGTCGAGGAGGCTCTTGCCGGCTGTGAAAAGGATATCACCGTGGCGGTCATGGGGTGCGTTGTCAACGGACCGGGAGAGGCGCGTGAGGCTGACATAGGCATCGCCGGCGGCGACGGCTGCGCGATTATATTTAAAAAAGACGGCACTCAGCGCAAAATCAGAGAAGAGGACATCGTCCCGGAGCTTCTTGCGGAGGTTGAAGGACTTTAATGAAAATAAATCTGTCCGAATTTTTATCGGAATATTGCTCAGACCTGCCGGAGAGCATAAGGGACGGAAGTATATACAAGCTTACATACACCAAGGATCTGAAGCGCTTTTCATTTTTCGCGGAGTTTCCGGAGGTTCTGGCGGCGGCTGACGTCTACGGCTTTGAAAATGCCGTTGCAAAGGGCATACAGGTGGAGGACGTGACCCTCTATCCGCGTTATCCTGCGGAAAAGTTTTCGGCTGCGTCGATCCCGGAGCTGTTGAAGCTCCTGAAACGCCAGGTATCTCTCATAAACGGCTTTCTGGATGATGCGGACATTGATCTCCGCGACGGGAAAATATATATCTTTCTCCGTCACGGCGGACGTGATATGCTGGAGAAATGCGGGTTCTGCCGTCTGCTTTCCCAGATGATATACAACCAGTTCGGCGTCAGCGCTGCCGTTAAGCTGAACGGCGGAGAGCCTCTTTCCGCTGATAAATTCGAGGAGATGCAGGAGGCAGCGATGCCCGAAATGCCCGTGTATATCCAGCAGGAAGCTCCGGATTGGCAGGAGAGCCATGAGGAGCTGGCTGCGGCGGCTGTGCCCACTGTTTCCCTCGACAGCGTGAATACCGATATGACCTTTGACAGGGAATCGGCGGAGATAATCAAGGGAAGATCTATCCGCGAGCATCCCAGGGCGATAGGGGAGGCTGTAAAGGAGCTTGGCGTAAGCGTTGTTGTGGTAGGCGATATTTTTGCCGTGGAGGAAAAAGAACTGCGCAACGGCAATACTGTCATCAATTACAGCATTACCGACTACAGCGGCTCGGTGCTTGTAAAATCCTTTGTCAAGGCGGCGGATAAGGACGAGCTGGCAAAGCTCTCCGCCTTGAAATCGGGAACGGCAGTTCTTGTCCAGGGCAAGATCGACTATGACGAATATGCCCATGATATATGCGTCAGCGCCAATTCTATCATAAAGGTGAAGCGCATCCCGAAAAAGGACACCTACCCGGAGAAGCGGGTGGAGCTTCACTGCCACAGCAATATGTCCGCCATGGACGCCGTTACCGACCCGGTAAAGCTTATCACCCGTGCAGCCGACTGGGGACACCAGGCTATGGCGATAACCGATCACGGATGCGTGCAGGCTTTCCCGGACTGTATGTACAATATGCCGAAGAATTTCAAGGTCATTTACGGCATGGAAGCATATGTGGTCAACGACATCGACCGGGAAATGATCCTTAAAAAGCCGGACAACAGGGATTTTAACGGCGAGTATATCGTATTCGATGTGGAAACTACGGGATTGAGCTTCGCCCATGACCGGCTTACCAGCATTGCGGCGGTCAAGGTCAAGAATATGCAGAATGTGGACAGCTTCATGATCTACGTGAACCCGGAAATGCATATTCCGGAGAAGATAACGGAGCTGACGGGAATTTCCGACGAGACCGTCCGTGACGCGCCAAAGGAGGACGAGGCTCTGCGGCAGTTTATGGATTTCTGCGGCGATTCGCCTGTTCTTGTGGCGCACAACGCGGATTTCGACACGACTATGATAAACGCGGTGTGCGGTCGCCATAACATCAGTTTTCAATACAACTACATCGACACCCTTATCCTCTGTCAGGCTATGCTTCCCGAGCTGGGACGCCATAGGCTGAACCATGTGGCGAAAGCGCTGAAACTGGGCAGCTTTGAGCATCACCGGGCTGACGAGGATGCCATGATCCTGGGAAAGATATTCATTGAGCTGCTGAGCCGCCTTAAAAATCAGCGCGGCTGGACGAAAGCGGAAAAGCTCAACGAGCTGGTCGGGGAGATCGAGGTCAGAAAGCTGAGATCGTACCACCAGATCATCCTCGTCCGAAACCAGGCAGGTCTGAAAAATCTATACCGGCTTGTATCGCTGAGCAACCTGGATTACTTCTATAAAAAGCCGCTGATACCTAAGTCAAAGCTGATCGAGCACCGGGAGGGTCTCATTTTCGGCAGCGCCTGCGAGGCAGGGGAGCTGTTTCAGGCAATGCTTGCCTTTAAGCCGGAGGAGAAGCTGGAGCATCTGGCTGAATTTTATGATTATCTGGAAATTCAGCCCATATGCAACAACGAGTTCATGGTTCGCGAGGGCACTGCCCGGGACGATGAGGAGCTTAGGGAATATAACAGACGGATAATCGGGTTAGGCGATAAGCTGGGGATCCCGGTCTGCGCCACCTGCGACGTTCACTTTATTGACCCAAAGGATGCGGTCTACCGGAAGATCATCCTCGCCGGAATGGGATTCAGGGATACGGAAAATCAGGCTATGCTCTATTTCCGGACGACTGACGAGATGCTGGCGGAATTTTCGTACCTGGGCGAGGAAAAGGCGAAAGAAGTCGTCATAACAAATACGAACGCCATCGCGGACATGGTGGAGGTCGTAAGACCCATACCCAAGGGCACGTTCACTCCGACCATCGACGGAGCGGAGGAAGATCTTGTTCGCATAACCCATGAAAGAGCCCACGAAATTTACGGCGATCCGCTGCCGGAGCTGGTGGAAAAGCGTCTCGACCGCGAGTTGTCGTCCATTATCAAGCACGGTTTCTCCGTTCTCTATATCATTGCGCAGAAGCTGGTGTGGAACTCCGTGGACAATGGCTATCTTGTCGGCTCGCGTGGTTCGGTCGGCTCGTCCTTTGTGGCGTCAATGGCTGGTATTTCGGAGGTAAATCCTCTGCCGCCCCATTATATCTGCCCGAATCCGGACTGCAAAAACAGCGAGTTCGTTCTGGACGGCGTCTACTCCTCCGGATTCGATCTGCCGCCGAAGCAATGTCCGAAATGCGGCGCCGATATGATACGCGAGGGACACGACATCCCATTCGAGACATTCCTCGGATTTGACGGCGACAAAGCCCCTGATATCGACCTTAATTTCTCCGGCGAGTATCAGTCGAGAGCGCATAGATATACGGAGCAGCTTTTCGGCAAGACCAACGTTTTCAAAGCTGGTACTATATCGGCTGTGGCGGATAAAACGGCATACGGCTATGTTAAAAAATACTGCGAGGAGAACGGCATCAGCCTGAATAATGCGGAGATGAACCGCCTTTCTATCGGCTGCACCGGCATCAAGCGGACTACCGGTCAGCACCCCGGAGGAATGGTAGTCGTGCCCTCCGATTACGAGGTATACGATTTTACCCCGGTACAGCATCCGGCGGATTCGGCGGATTCCGAGGTCATCACGACCCACTTCGACTTTAATTCCCTCCACGACACGATCCTGAAGCTTGACGAGCTGGGACACGTTGTTCCTACGCTGTACAAGCACCTGGAAGATCTGACCGGGATGAAGATAAAGGACGTTCCCACCACCGATCCGAAGGTGATTCAGATGTGTACGGACTGCTCGGCTCTCGGGCTTACGGAGGATGAGATATACTGCAAGACGGGAAGCCTGGGCATACCGGAAATGGGAACGAATTTCACAATTCAGATGCTTCTTGACGCGAAGCCGACCAAATTCGGAGATTTTCTCCAGATCTCCGGACTTTCCCACGGAACGGACGTATGGCTGGGTAACGCAAAAGATCTCATCGAAAACGGCACCTGCACCATTTCCGAGGTTATCGGTACCCGTGACAGCATCATGACCTATCTGCTGTACAAAGGCGTTGAGCCAAAAATGGCGTTCCAGATAATGGAATGGACGCGTAAGGGCAAGGCTTCAAAGCAGTTTACGCCGGAGATCATCGAGATGCTGAAAAGCCACGACGTCCCGGACTGGTACATCGATAGCTGTCTGAAAATCAAGTATATGTTCCCGAAAGCCCATGCCGCCGCCTATGTTATTGCGGCGATAAAGCTGGGGTGGTTCAAGATGTATAAGCCCCTGGAGTATTATGCCACTTATTTCTCCGTCCGCGGAGAGGATTTTGACGCCGAGCTGGCGGTCAGGGGCAAGGATGCCGTCCGGGCAAAAATAGAGGAGCTGAAAGCCAAGGGCAACGAGCGTTCCAAGAAAGAAAGCGACCTGTACGACATTCTGATGATAACAAACGAGATGCTTTCCCGGGGGTATGAGTTCCTGCCTATCAACCTGTTCAAGTCCCATGCGGTGGATTATCTGCTGGAGGACGGCAAGCTGAGGATACCGTTCTCGGCGATGTCCGGAGTAGGCGAGAACGCTGCCTGGGGTCTGTACGAGGCTGCTCAGAAAGGCGGCTTTATGTCAGTGGAGGAATTTCAGGAGCAGAGCGGTGTGTCAAAAACCACAATTGAGATGTTGAAAAGTATAGATGCTTTCGGCGATCTGCCAGAATCTACTCAGATGTCTTTCTTTTGACTTGACTTTTTTATAGTAATATGTTATCATGTTAGCACGTTAGCACACTAAAGTGACTTTGAAAGGTGTTTTGTATTATGAAAAACTACGATCTCATTACTCCGGAGGGTACAAAGGATCTGCTCTTCGGCGAGTGTATAATAAGACGGAATATAGAGGACACGCTGCTGAAACTCTTCAAGAGCAGAGGGTACAGCGAGATAATCACTCCCGGGCTGGAGTTTTTCGACGTTTTTAATCTGAAATCACGGTATTTTCCGCAGGAAAATATGTACAAGCTCTCCGACAGCAAGGGCAGACTTATGGTCATGCGTCCGGATTCTACGCTGCCTATCGCAAGGGTCGTGGCAACGAGACTCCGTGAGGCTGCGCTGCCCCTGAAACTCTGCTACGACCAGACGGTCTACCGGACAGAGCCTGCGCTGAAAGGAAGAAGCGACGAGATCGTCCAGGCTGGTATCGAGCTTATCGGCTCGGAAATGAAAATGGCTGATCTGGAGGTCATTTCGGCTGCTGTTGATTCCCTCAACGCGTTCGGAAAGGAATATTCACTTGAAATAGGACATATCGGCGTGTTCAAGGCTCTTGTGGCAAAGCTTGACGCCGACGATGCCGACAAGGAGCGCATCAGAAAGCTTATCGAAAACAAGAATTTCCCTGCCCTCAACGATATGCTCGACGGCATGGGAAGCAGCCCCGTAACAGCAGCTTTGAAGCAGCTTCCCGGTCTTTTCGGCGGAGAAGAGGTCTTTGAGAAAGCCGAGGAGCTTATCCCGGATGAAAGCGTAAAGGAGATCCTGAATGAGCTTCGGGAGATATACTGCGACGCCCGGGATATCTGCGGCGCTGAGGGCAACGTTACGGTAGACCTTGGACTTGTCAACAAGACAGACTATTATACGGGACTTATCATCAAGGGCTATATGAAAGGTCACGGTGCGGAGGTCATCTCTGGCGGACGCTATGACAGGCTCATTTCCGATTTCGGCGACGATATTCCTGCGGTGGGATTTGCGGTAAATGTCAACGCCATCCAGAAAGTCCTGGAAAGGGACGGAGAGCTGCCCCAGCCGCCTGCCCCCGACGCTGTCGTCTTCGCCGAGGAGGGCTACGAGGTAGCGGCGCTGAAAGCTGCAAGAAAGCTCCGCGAGCAGGGCTTTGTGGTGGAAAATGCACTGTTTGGCGACATCGAGTCAGTCCGCGAGTATGCAAAGGAAAAGAAAATCGGCAGGATCGTTGTCGTGGATAAGGAGGAAGAGTAATAATGAGCAAGCCTATCAGAATAGCTCTTACAAAGGGCAGATTGGAAAAAGATACCGTAGGTCTTCTGGAAAAGCTGGGATTTGACTGCACGGCTGTCCGCGAAAAGGGCAGAAAGCTGATACTTCCCGTTCCCGACGCGAATCTGGAGGTCATACTCGCAAAGGCAAACGACGTTATAACCTATGTGGAACACGGCGTGTGTGATATGGGAGTTGTGGGAAAAGACACTATCATGGAGATGAAAGGCAAGTTCTTCGAGCTTGTTGACCTGGGCTTCGGACGGTGCAGATTCGCTCTGGCATCCAGAAAGGGCTATGATTTCTACAGCGGCTACGGCGTCAAGACGATCGCCACCAAGTACCCAAATGTGGCAAGAAGCTTCTTTGAAAAGAAAGGCATGGACACCGATATCATCAAAATAGAGGGTTCGGTAGAGCTTGCCCCCATACTCGGTCTGGCGGACGGTATTGTTGATATCGTCGAAACAGGCACGACGCTGAAAGAAAACGGTCTGGAGGTCATCGAGGATGTCGCCCCGATCTCTGCAAGACTTATCGTGAACACGGTCAGCCTGAAAATGAGACAGGCTGAAATTGAGAAGCTTATAGGGCTTATAAAAGAAAATCTGTGATAAGAGAGATGAATGTGATATGAGAAAAATATACGCAAACGGAACTGATGAAAACGCTTTTCTGGCTGAGCTGAACAGGCGTGCCGGAGAGACAAATAAAAAGGTTACGGAGACTGTTTCTGAAATAATCGAGAATGTCCGCTTAAACGGCGACAGCGCTGTAAAAAATTACACGCTGAAATTTGACGGTAGCCTGCCGCAGTATTACGAAGTGCCGCGCGAGGTCATAAACGATGCGCTTACGGAGGCAGATCAGGAGTTTGTGGACGCTCTTCTCAATGCCCAGGAGAATATCGCTGACTTCCACCGCCGTCAGGTGGAGCAGGGCTTTATAAACGCCAAGGATAACGGCGTAATTCTGGGACAGCGCGTCCGCGGACTGGCGCGCGTGGGACTTTACGTTCCCGGCGGCACGGCAGCCTACCCCTCCAGCGTGCTGATGAACGCAATTCCTGCGAAAATCGCCGGGGTCAAGGAGATAATCATGGTAACGCCCCCCCTGAAAGACGGCACTCCCAACAAGGATATTCTCGTTGCGGCAGCTATCTGCGGAGTTGACAGGGTGTTCATGTCCGGCGGAGCACAGGCGATCGCTGCTCTTGCCTACGGTACGGAGGAGATACCTAAGTGCGACAAGATAGTCGGCCCGGGAAATATATACGTTGCCACAGCGAAAAAGCTGCTTTACGGCGTTGTGGATATAGATATGATCGCGGGTCCCTCGGAGATACTGGTTATTGCCGACGAGACTGCCGACCCGAAATTTGCCGCTGCCGATCTGATGTCCCAGGCAGAGCACGACGTTCTCGCTTCTGCCATTATGGTGACAACAAGTGAGAAGCTGGCTGATGAGACTATCGCCGAGATAAACCGCCAGAAGGAGTATCTGTCGCGTAAGGAGATCATCGAGAAGTCTCTGGGCGACTACGGTGCGGTCATTATAGCCGACAGCCGGGAGAGATGCGTGGAGCTGGCTAACGAGATAGCTCCCGAGCATCTGGAAGTCCTCATGGAGAATCCCATGGAGCTGCTGGGAAGCCTTGACAACGCAGGCTCGATCTTCCTGGGAAATTACGCTTCCGAGCCTCTGGGAGACTACTTCGCAGGCCCGAACCACGTTCTTCCCACCAGCGGCACGGCGAGATTTTTCTCACCCCTGGGAGTTGCAAGCTTCACGAAAAGGATAAGCTACACCTACTACACAAGGGACGCTTTGCAGGAGGCTTGCCACGACATTGTATATATTGCCGAAAAGGAAGGACTTACGGCACACGCTAACGCTATTAAGGTAAGATTTGAATAATTTTGGTGATACAAATGAATGATATGAAATGGGAATCCTATGTAAGAAAGGTCGTCCCCTACGTTCCCGGCGAACAGCCCAGGGAAAGCGATGTAATAAAGCTGAATACCAATGAGAACCCGTATCCCCCGGCTCCCGGAGTGAAAGCGGTGACTGACGACTTTGACGTTTCGCGTATGCGTCTTTATCCCGACCCGGAGGCATCCGTTCTGGTGGAGGCTATAGCGGAGAGATACGGATTGAAGCCGTCGCAGATATTCGTTGGCGTAGGCTCGGACGACGTTATCTCAATGGCGTTCATGACGTTTTTCGGTTCCGATAAGCCGATACTTTTTCCTGATATTACGTACTCTTTCTATGATGTGTGGGCTGACGTTCACCGCATTCCCTATAGGCAGATGCCGCTGAAAAGCGATTTTACCATAGACCCCGGAGACTATATGGGAGAAAACGGCGGAATAATTTTCCCGAATCCAAACGCGCCTACAGGTGTGCTGGAATCCGTGGAAATGATAGAGGGGATCGTCAAGGCAAATCCGGATTCCGTAGTGATGATAGACGAGGCGTATATTGATTTTGCCGGGGAAAATGCCAGTTGTCTGCCACTTATCGGGAAGTACGACAATCTGCTGGTGATACAGACCTATTCAAAGTCGCGGTCTATGGCAGGTATGCGCATCGGTTTTGCTATGGGCAGCGAGAAGCTGATAAAATATATGAACGATGTGAAATTCTCCGTAAATTCCTACACCATGAACACCGTTACGCAGCTATGCGGAGCGGAATCCATGAAGGACGAAGAATACTTCCGCTCATCTGTCGGCAGGATCGTTGCCACTCGTGAGCGGTCAAAGGAGCGGCTGACGGGGCTGGGCTTTACGTTCCCTGATTCAAAGAGCAACTTTATTTTCGCAAAGCCGGGCAAAAAACCGGCAAAGGAGATCTTCACGGAGCTGAAAAGACGCAGGATATACGTCCGCTACTGGGATAAGCCTGTGATCGGCGATTATCTGCGTATATCCATAGGTACGGACGACGAGATGAACAGGCTTTTTGCTGCCTTGGAGGAGATTATCAATGGATAGTGTACGAACAGGGGAAATCACCCGCACGACCCGGGAAACGGACATTTATGTCCGCCTGGAGCTGAATGGCAGGGGAGAGTCTGATATTTCAACGGGCATCGGATTTTTCGACCATATGCTGACGGCTTTGTCCAAGCACAGCGGCATTTCTATGAACATCAAGGTCCGCGGAGATCTGGAGGTGGACTGCCACCACACGGTCGAGGACACCGGAATCGCCCTGGGACAGGCGCTTAATATGGCTTTGGGCGCAAAATCCGGAATTGTACGGTACGGAACAGCCTATATCCCCATGGACGAGAGTCTTGCCATGTGCAGTCTCGATCTGAGCAACCGCCCTTTTCTGGTGTTCAACTGCGATTTTACAAATCAGAGCTGCGGCGGCTATGACCTCTGCATGACAGAGGAGTTTTTCCGTGCATTTGCCTTTAACGCAGGGATAACGATGCATATAAATCTGATGTACGGCAGCAACGACCATCACAAGGCGGAGGCTGTCTATAAGGCGGCGGCTCATGCACTGAAAGCAGCCGTGGCATTTAACCAGGACGGCACGACGCTTTCCACGAAAGGAGTTCTGTAATGATCGCGATTGTTGATTACGGCGCAGGCAATATTTTCAGCGTTAAAAATGCCCTGGATCACCTGGGATTTGAGAGCAGGCTTGTTTCCGACAAGGAGAGCATACGGTCGGCAGATGCTGTGATACTTCCAGGTGTAGGGGCTTTTCCGGCAGCTATGGAGATGCTTCAGCGAAGCGGACTTGCCGATACAGTCAAAGAAGAGGCTCGGAAAAAGCCCTTTCTGGGAATCTGCCTCGGAATGCAGCTTATTTTTGATAAGGGATATGAGTTTCAGGAATGTGACGGGCTTGGGCTGATTGACGGCTCTGTGCGGAAAATTGAAGAACCTGGGCTTATTATTCCCCATATGGGCTGGAATAAGCTGGAAAAGCTCAATGACTGTCCGCTGCTTGAAAACGTGGGCGATGATGAATACGTCTATTTTGTCCACTCATACAAGGCACACTGCGATGACGACAACATCGCGGCATACTGTCAGTACGGCGGAAGAGTTCCGGCGCTGGTCTACGACGGAAAATACGTCTACGGCGCACAGTTTCACCCGGAGAAAAGCGGCGAAACAGGATTAAAAATTCTAAAAAGCTTTGGAGGTCTGATATGATTATTCTTCCTGCTATTGATATAAAGGACGGCTGCTGCGTGCGGCTTTTCAAGGGCGATTTCAACACGGTTGAGAAAGTGGCTGAAAATCATCTTGAAACCGCCAGGGGCTTTGAAGCCGCAGGCGCTTCATGGATACACATGGTCGACCTGGACGGCGCTAAGGAGGGCAGACCCGTCAATACCAAGATATACGCCGATATTGCGGAGAAAACCAATTTAAAGGTGGAGCTGGGAGGCGGCATACGCAGCCTTGAAACTATCCGGGAATATCTGGATATGGGCATTACAAGAGTCATTCTCGGTTCTGTTGCACTTAAAGATCCCGGGCTTGTAAGCAGTGCGGCAGAGAAATTCGGCAGCGAGAAGATAGTTGTGGGGATCGACGCGGTCAACGGAATGGTTGCCACGGAGGGCTGGCTGGAAAGCTCCGACGTTCACTATATTGACCTGGCGAAAAAGATGAACGAGGTCGGTGTAAAGTATTTTATATTTACGGATATCTCCAAGGACGGCACGCTCAGCGGCGTGAACAGAGAGCAGCTTAAAGACCTTGCCGACGCTATGGGCAGCCGTGCAAATATTGTGGCAAGCGGCGGAGTCCACACGATGGCGGATATTATTGCCTGCAAGGAAATGGGCTTATACGGCACTATCTGCGGAAAGTCGATATACAAGGGAACTCTCGACCTTTCGGAAGCCATAAAATATGCGGAGGTGTAATATGCTTGCGAAGAGAATAATACCATGCCTTGACGTGCGCAACGGCAAGGTCGTAAAGGGCGTGAATTTCGAGGGCATCCGCGACGTGGGCGATCCTGTTGAATGTGCGGAGGAGTACAACAGGCAGGGCGCTGACGAGATCGTTTTCTATGACATTACGGCTTCTTTCGAGGGCAGAGGCGTTTTTCTGGACGTTGTTCGTGAAACGGCGAAAAGGGTTTTCGTTCCCCTGACTGTAGGCGGCGGCATAAAAACGGTCGACGACATCCGCGAGACTCTGAGAGCCGGTGCAGATAAGGTTTCGGTAAACTCGCAGGCTGTCAAGAATCCGCAGCTTATCAAGGACGGAGCGGATATTTTCGGAAGTCAGTGTATCTGCGTGGGAATTGACGCCAAGAAGATCGGCGAAAAGAAGTGGACTGTCTATATAAACGGCGGACGCGTTGATATGGGACTCGATCTTATCGACTGGGTACATACCATTGAAAGACTGGGAGCAGGGGAGATCTGCCTGAACTCCATAGATGCTGACGGAACGAAAAACGGCTTTGACATTGAGATGCTGAAAGCGGTCTGCGATAATTGCAGCATCCCGGTGATTGCCAGCGGCGGAGCAGGAAAGATCGGCGATTTTGCCGAGGTTTTCGAGAAAACCGGTGCAACGGCAGCCCTTGCGGCGTCGCTTTTCCATTTCAGAGAATTGACGGTACAGGAGGTCAAGGCGTACTGCCGTGACAGAGGCGTAGTAGTGAGATGAAAACTCTCTATAAGATGTCTCCGCTGATTTACGGAGCTTTCGGAAGTCTCGGACTCTTATGCTATGTAAAAGTTTTCTGTATGCTGGATTACAGACCGTCAGAACACCCCTACGCGCATCCTTTCTGCCTGATCGCGGGAATCATCTCGCTCATCATATGTGTAGTAGTATTCTGGCTGGACATAGCGAAATTTATAGATGAGGAAAGAAAACTCCGGCGTCTGCTGATCACAGCTTCCATAACCGTAATTTCTTTTATAGTTTTCATATTCATATGGTCGTGGATGTGGGAGGCTGCAAGTAAATTTATAAAATATATGAAGTGGTGATATAATGATCAAAATTGATCTGAATGATTTGGATAAATTTTTTGAAAAGGGAGAGCTTATTCCTGCGATCTGTTATGAGGTCAACACGAAAACAGTACTCATGCTGGCATATATGAATAAGGAGAGCCTTAAAAGAACCCTTGAAACAGGATATACCTGGTTCTGGAGCAGGTCAAGGCAGGAGTACTGGAACAAGGGTGCGACCTCGGGACATTTGCAAAAGGTAGTGTCTATTTACGGCGACTGCGACAACGATACGCTTCTTGTGAATGTTGAGCAGACCGGAGTTGCCTGTCACACGGGAAGCTATAGCTGCTTTTTTAACGAAATATATAATACGGAGGAAAAATGACAATGTCACTTTATGAGGAAATATTTGCTGTTATCAAAGAAAGAAAGGCTCAGCACGACAACGGCACGGCTGCGGAGAACTCCTATACCTGTTATTTGTTTGACAAGGGTGTGGACAAGATCTGCAAGAAGATCGGCGAAGAGGCTACAGAGACCGTAATAGCGGCTAAAAACGGCGATAATGATGAGTTGATGAACGAGATCAACGACCTGCTGTATCACGTAATGGTGCTGTGCGTTAATCAGGGGCTGGAGTGGTCAGACGTTGAGAGAGTGCTGGACGAGCGGAACGAGAAAATCGGAAATCTGAAGAAGTTCCACCAGGTAGATAAAAATTCGTGATGCTAAAAAGCTGACAAAACCGGGTTTCAAAAGGGGCAATGCCCCTTTTGAAACCCGGTTTTGTCGGCTTTGCCGACATGGGATTCTGTCCCATGCCCCGTCTTATCCGTCTTATTTTTTCTCGCCGCTGTTCTTTTTCTTCTTCGTCTTATTGATCTTCGGCACGGCGTAGATCGGCTTGACAGGCTTCTGCCGCTGCTTGAACAGCACATATGCGTAAACGCAGAGGAGAATATATATGCCGCACAGAATACCTGTTATAATAAAGGCTTTCTTGAACCACTTAGACTTCGGGAACATTTTTGCGGCGTAGATGTTGTATTTCAAAGCGGAACGGTTCACGTCCGAGACGGCGATCAGATCTACCGTGGCGATCTCCTCGCCGGAGTATTCGAGAGTGACTTTTCCCAGCAGGTCGCCTTTTTTCACAGGCGCTTGCAGGGAATCTGAGTTCCATTCGATTTTGTCGCGGTTTACCAAGGAAACGTCAACGTCGTCCACCCAGAGCATAGAGATCTCCTCCCTGGGGCGAGCTAGAACGTAATCGTTCCCGTCCGCCAGGCTGACCGGAATTTCTCCCAGCTCCGCGGTTTCCGGAAGAATGACCTTGTAGGAGAAGTGATTGAATGCCCAGTCGAACATGGTCGTGGCGTCGTCCAGATGATAAAACGCAACTTCGCCCTCGGAATCGTTTATGGGAGCTTTCATGGCTACGGCAAGGTAGTTGTTGCCGTCGCGCCCTGCCGTGGTGACGATATTTCGTCCGCCCATTTCAAGATTTCCGGTTTTTATGCCGCGCGCGCCGGCGTAGTAGTACTTATCGCTGTCGGAATCCATCATGGTATTTGAGTGATACCACTTCCAGGCATCACGGTCTGGATGATTTTCGGGATCGCGAATCGACGGCTCGCGGCTGTAGGCGGTGCTTATCTCCTCGAAATGAGGAACTTTTAATGCGTACTGGGTCAGCTTAGCCATGTCCCGGGCTGTAGTATACTGATCGGTGCTGTACATTCCGGTTGCATTCGTAAAATGTGTTGACGAGAGCCCCAGCTCCGCCGCCTTGTCGTTCATCAACTGAACAAAATTGGCTATGCTTGCATCGCCGATGTTGTAGGCTATGGTGGAGGAGGCTTCAACAGAGGAGGTTAGCATCATGGCATACAGCAGGTCGTAGTAGGTCAGCACATCGCCGTCGTATATATCGGCATAGCGCAGATCTTCCTGGTATTTGATGTTGTAGAGGTCGGAGTAGACATCCTCATCCACAGTGACTTCCTGAGTCAGGTCGGGGCAGTTCTCGATGCAGACAACGGCTGTCATAATATTGACGAGAGGTCCGGGCATTTGCATAGTATCGGCGTTTTTTTCATATATTACCGCGTTGCAGTCCAGATTTATCAGTATTGCTGACTCGCTGTGGAGAGTAGACTGCATATTGAAGGATACAGCCTTTGTATCTCCCGTTCTGAGACAGGGCAGCAAAGCCAGAACTGACGCCGCAGCCGCGGTGATTCTTTTCAGCAGCTTCATATTGATCATTCCTTGTCAAATTCAAAATGTATATTACTTTTATTATAACACAATAATTCAAAAAATAAAAGCCCTTTTTGAAAAAATTTTCTAAATATAAGAAAAGTATTGCAATTTTACAAAAAGTATTGTATAATTATATTGTATGCGCAAAAGGAACATCAGCGAATGTTTAATATATTTGAGATAAGGAGACAGCACATGAAAAAGCTAAACGGTATAAAGCTGAAACACCGTAAGAACACGGAAGATTGCGCTACGGTGCAGCTGCCATTGCCATCTAAAATAATACTGCCTATGTCCATGCACATGGGTGCGCCCTGCGATGTACTGGTCAAGGTCGGAGATCTTGTGAAAGTCGGTCAGAAGATCGGCGACTCACAGGCTGCGTTCAGCGTCCCCGTACACGCTACCGTTTCAGGAAAGGTCACTGCCGTTACCGACTATCAGACGGCAATGGGGGCTGTCTGTAAGGCGGTGGAGATCGAACCTGACGGCGAGCAGACAGTCAGCGAGGAGGTCAGACCTCCGGTCATAACCGACAAGGAGAGCTTCATCAAGGCGGTTCGTGAAAGCGGAGTCTGCGGTCTCGGCGGCGCAGGCTTCCCGACCCATATCAAGCTGAACCCCAAAACTCCTATTGACACCATCGTCATCAACGCTGCGGAGTGCGAACCCTACATAACGGCAGATTACCGCGAAATGATGGAAAATACAGAGGATGTCCTGAATGGCATCAGGCTGGTAAAGGAACGGCTGGGAATAAAAAATGCCAAGATAGCCGTTGAGGCAAATAAGCCCGAGGCAATAAAAAAATTTGAGGATATGGCGAAAAATGACGACACCATCGACATCGTGACGCTGCCGTCAGCTTATCCCCAGGGTGCGGAAAAGGTCATAATTTACAACTCGACAGGCAGAATAGTCGAGGAGGGAAAGCTGCCCTCGGACGTGGGAGTGATCGTCCTCAATGTCTCCACAGCCGCTTTCATTTATCGCTACAGCAAGACAGGTATGCCGTTTATGACGCGGCGTATTACCGTCGACGGAAATGCCGTGGCTGAGCCGAAAAACGTTTTTGCACAGGTCGGAACGCCCTTTGCGGATGTGCTGAGGTTCTGCAAGACGGATATCGACTCCATCCGCAAGCTTATCTCGGGCGGCCCTATGATGGGAATGTCGATCCCGGATATAAATATGCCGGTAATGAAAACGACAAACGCGCTTCTCGCCTTTGATCATTACGACGAGAGGCAGACCTCAGCCTGCATCCGTTGCGGACGGTGCGTGAGGGTATGTCCAATGGGACTTATGCCTGCGGAGATCGACAAGGCTTATAAAATCAAAGACATTGAGGATCTGAAAGCTCTTAAAGTCATGCTTTGCATGAACTGCGGAAGCTGCACATTTGTCTGCCCTGCCAACAGAAAACTGGCGGAGACAAATCAGCTTGCCAAGGCTCTGATCCCGAGAAAGTGAGGTAAACAGGCATGAATCGACTTATGGTCTCCCCGTCGCCCCACGACGAGAATTACACTAAAACCTCAACGATAATGCTCAATGTCTGCATTGCGCTTGTTCCGGCGCTTGTGGCAGGCTGCATTATCTTCGGACTCCGTTCGCTGCTGCTGACTGCGGTAACTGTGGGAAGCTGCGTTATATTCGAGTTCCTGTGCAGGAAACTGATGAAGCGTGAAAACACCGTCGGCGACCTTTCCGCCGTGGTGACGGGACTTATACTCGCCCTGAACCTCCCGGTGACACTGCCGCTGTGGATGGCTGTAGTAGGCAGCTTCGTGGCAATAGTTGTGGTGAAGCAGCTCTTCGGCGGACTGGGACAGAACTTTGCGAACCCGGCGATCACGGCGAGGATCGTGCTCATGGTCAGCTTCGCCTCCGCCATGACAAACTGGGCTGCGCCTTTCTGGTACAAGGACGGCGCGGACGCAGTTACCGGAGCAACTCCCCTTGCACTTGGAGAGGGCGACGCTCTGCCCTCATATCTGGATCTGTTCCTGGGAAATACAGGCGGATGTCTCGGCGAGACCTGCGCTCTGGCGCTTCTTGCCGGCGGACTTTATCTTGCGGCGCGCCGGATAATCAGCCTTGCAGCGCCCGTTTCCTTTATCGGAAGCCTGGCGCTTCTCTCCTGGATAGCAGGGGAAGATCCGCTGTATCAGATACTTGCCGGCGGAGTATTTCTGGGAGCATTTTTCATGGCGACAGACTACGCCACAACTCCTATTTCCACAAAGGGAAAAATCGTGTTCGGTCTTGGCTGCGGAATAATAACATTCGTTATAAGACATTTCGGTTCATTCCCCGAGGGCGTGTCGTTCAGCATACTGCTCATGAACGTGCTTACACCATACATCGAGCAACTGACGCGGACAAAAGCGTTCGGCGGAAAATATGAAAAGCAGAAAAAGGAGGCTGAAAGCAAATGAAAGCAAATATAATGCCGCCCGCTATTCTGACAATCATATGTATTATTGCTTCGGCTCTGCTGGTTTTTGTCCATGAGCTGACTAAAGAAAATATTTCCGAGCAGAAGGCGCTGCGGTTCAGCAAGAGCGTTGAGGCTCTCTTCGGGGAAACTGACAGCACCCTGCTTGACACCGATTTCGGGGAGGATTTGATCGAGGCGATCGCTGTTACATCCGACGGAAAAACGGCGATACAGGTGGTTGCCGACGGATATTCCAAGGGAGGTATCAATATCCTGGTGGGTATTGATGAAAACGGGGCGGTTTCGGGAATCGAGTTCGTTTCCCTGGGTGAGACTCCGGGACTCGGCTCTAAGGTACGCGACATTCCCGAGTTCCGCGAGGAATTTTACGGCTTGACGGAAGCAGGCGTGCAGGTGGACGGGATCAGCGGCGCGACTTTCAGCTCAAAGGGCATGGCGGCTGCCGTCGATACAGCGCTCCGTGTATACAGCGAAAATAAGGAGGCGATATTAAATGGCAGAGAATAAGACTTCTCTCGGCAAGGAGCTTGGCAAGGGAATTATCAAGGAAAATCCGACCCTCGTAATGCTCCTGGGAATGTGCCCCACCCTTGCAGTGACAACTCAGGCTGCCAACGGCATAGGCATGGGACTTGCCACGACCTTTGTTCTTCTCGGCTCGAATATAGTTATATCGGCGCTGAGAAAGATCATTCCCGATAAAGTGCGTATTCCTGCCTTTATCGTCATCATTGCAAGCTTTGTTACCCTTATCGGCTTCCTGTTGGAGGGCTTCGTACCGGTGCTTTACGACAGTCTCGGAATATATCTGTCGCTCATCACGGTAAACTGCATTATATTCGGACGCGCGGAGATGTTTGCAAGCAAAAACGGTATCGCCGCCTCCGCCTGCGACGCCATCGGCATGGGACTGGGCTTTACATTGGCGCTGTTTCTCATGGGCTCTGTCCGTGAGATCATCGGCTCAGGCACATGGATGACCGGCATCGGCAAAATGCTGGGTATCGGCTGGGACGGCGTGACGATCCCGGTTATAAGCGAGAATCCAATGCTTCTGTTCATTATGCCTGCCGGAGGATTTTTTACCCTGGGAGTAATAATCGCCATGGTAAACAAGATAGCCAACAAAAAGCCGCCGCAGGAAATCGAGTGCGGAAGCTGCGAAAACTGCCCTATGTCGGGCAAATGCGATAAAACGGAGGGTGAACAGGCATGAAAACATTAGCTATCATTCTTCTTTCCGCTATGCTGACGGATAATTTCGTTCTGGCAAAATTCATGGGAATCTGCCCTTTTCTGGGAGTTTCCAAAAAGCTCGACAGTGCAACAGGCATGGGCATCGCCGTTACTTTCGTCATGATATGTGCAACTATCGTTACATATCCCATTCATCACGGCATTCTCGTTCCCAACGGGCTGGAGTATTTCGACACCGTTGTGTTTATCCTGGTTATCGCGCTTTTCGTTCAGATGGTGGAAATTGCGCTGAAAAAGCTGCTGCCGCCGCTGTATAAGTCGCTGGGCGTGTATCTGCCGCTGATAACAACAAACTGCGCCGTACTTGGCGTAACCGTGCTGAACATTGACAACGGCTACAGCTTTGTCAATTCTATCGTAAACGCTCTTGGCGGAGGTCTTGGCTTCATGCTGGCTCTGGTGATCTTCTCGGGAGTCCGCAGAAAGCTTGAATATGCCGATATACCCGACACGTTCAAGGGCGTTCCTGCTACTCTTATTGCCGCTTCCATCGTATCTGTAAGCTTTATGGGCTTTTCGGGACTGTTCAGCTAAGGAGGTAAAAGCGTTATGACAACTTATCTTATTCCTGCCCTTATCCTGGGCGGATGCGGCGTGCTGGCAGGTATTCTGCTGACTGTTGCAGCAAAGGTTTTCTATGTTGAGGTGGACGAACGTGTAGAGAAGATCAGCGACGCGCTTCCCCAGGCAAATTGCGGAGCGTGCGGATATGCCGGATGTGCGGATTATGCCGACGCGATCGTCAACAGCGGCGCACCTACAAATCTCTGCCGTCCCGGAGGAGCTGACGCTGCCGGAAAGATCGCCGGGATACTCGGAACTGCCGCTGCGGACGTTATACCCATGACGGCTGTAGTTCACTGCAACGGCGACTGTAACGCCACAAAGCCGCAGTTCGATTTCGACGGGTTACAGTCCTGCAAGGCTGTAAAACGCTTTTACGGCGGAAACGGAATGTGCAAGTACGGCTGCATCGGTCTTGGCGACTGTGCCGCTGTCTGCGAGCACGACGCTATAAAAATTGTCAACGGGGTCGCCAAGGTCATTCCCGCCCTCTGCGGAGCTTGCGGTCAATGTGCCGATGTATGTCCCAATAAATTGATCTCGATAAAGCCGAAGTCAAAGACGGTGGATGTTCTCTGCTCCTCCGCGGCGCCGGGCAAGGCGACAAAGCTTTCCTGCTCGAACGGCTGTATCGGCTGTAAGATCTGCGAGAAAAAGTGCCCGAACAAAGCCATTAGCGTGGCGGATAACCATGCGTCGATCAACTACGACCTCTGTACAAGCTGCGGAATATGTGCCGAAGCGTGCCCGGTGAAAGCGATCAGGGGTCTCGCGAAAAAACAGGAGGATTAATATGGATTTCCAGGGAAAATATGATAAATATAACAAGCGGTTGAAGCTCTGGGCGGTTTTATTCTTTGTATCTTTTGCCGCAGCCATTGGTATGACTGTATTTTCGGCATCGTCGGACGATATACCCGGTGCAGGTTTTATAGCTTTCCTGCTGTGGATATTTGTAGTGGTCTCGCTGGTAAATCTTGTGGTCAATTCCAATAGGCGGCGCTTTTCAAGTACTGTTCTCGGCTCTGGAAAAGAACAGCTATTCGACGATATTGATGAGGGTCGGATAGATTTTCCCCTTATGAAGATAAGCGTCGGTCAGAACGGTTTTGTTTATAACGACGGCGGTGTGCTTTACGATGATATTTTCTGGGTCTATAAACAGACGCAGTCCTACAGCGTTTATTTTGTCCCGGTTGCCAAGCAGAGTCAGTTGATAATCGCGCTGACAAACGGCAGTACATTTACTATTCATATAAAGGGCAGCAAAAAATGGGAGGAGGAGATCTCCGAACTCATAAACTTCCTCATGGGCAAGAACGAAAATATCCGTGTGGGATTTGTTCGCGAACATCAGCAGGCGTTTTCAGCGCTGGTAAAGGAGCGGAAGAGAGAAGCGAAGCTGCGGAAAAAGGAAATGAAGCAGAATAAAAATAACTATTTGTAAAAAGTGTATAACACACCCACTATATCGACGAAGTCGATAAACACCGGGTTTCCAAAGGGACAATGTCCCTTTGGCAGAGTCCAGAGGCAGCGCCTCTGGCAGGGTATGGGACAGAGTCCCATGTCGACCGCAGGTCGACGTTT
>JAGBGT010000072.1 GCA_017935865.1 Ruminococcus sp.
CGCACTACGTGCCGTCCCCTTTGTCGCTTCGCGACATTTCCCCACCCCGTGGGGAATCACCTCTTTCAAAACAGTCCACTGGACTGTTTTAAAATTCACCCCTTGCAGGGCGCCTGAAGGCACCGTCGACCTGCGGTCGACTTGGGGCTCTGCCCCAAACCCTGCCAGAGGCGCTGCCTCTGGACTCTGCAAAAGGGGCATTGCCCCTTTTGAAACCCGGTTTTGTCGGCTGCGCCGACGTGGGGCGCTGCCCCATGCCCCGTCTCTATCGTCTATCTCATCCGTCAAACTTATCCTCCAGCCATTTTATCATGGCATCAAAGCCCTCCTGGCTGCGCTCGAACTCCTGCTCATTCTCGATAGCTGCCTTTTCCGAGCAAAGTCTGCCGTGCCAGATCATAGCTTTCAGCGTCTCAGCAGTTTTTATCTTGTAGGCAAATTCGCCCTTGCTGCCGGAGTAATCGTTTCCGCTGTCGAAATAATAAAACTTCGGGATATCAAAAATCCTGGAAACACTGGTTCTTTCAGACACTCTACATCCTCCCCTTAAAGAAATCCTCAGCCTGCTCCAGATCCCGGTACACACCGCTTAGCAGAGACAGAAGCTCCTCCTCCGGCTCAGTCATATCCGGGATCATTATGGCTTTGCAGCCCGCAGAGCTTGCGGAAATTATGCCGTTAGGGGAATCCTCAAATGCCGCGCACTCCCCTGGTTCAAGACCGAGAGCTTCCGCAGCCGTAAGATATATGTCCGGGTCAGGCTTACCAATCTTCACCATATCTCCACAAATAATGGCGTCAAACCGGTCAGCCGCGCCAATTTTATTCAGATACAGCAGCGTCCTGCTGCGATCGGTCGATGTGGCGACAGCAAGCTTTATCCCGTTCTCCCTGAGAAAATCCAGCAGCTCGAACATTCCCTTTTTAACGTCGATACCATGCTCCTCAATGTGAGCTGCGATGTACTGCGTCCTCCGGCTGCGAACCTCCTCCGTGGGAAAATCCTCGCCGAAAAAGCCTTTCAGCTTAGGAATAGAATACGTCCTGGACAGGCTGCGGATAGCAAAGACGTGCTCATCCTGCATATCATAGCCGAAATCGGCGGCAGCCTTTTTCCAGTATTTAAGGTACAGCTTTTCGGTGTCGATGAGCAGACCGTCCATGTCGAAGATAGCGCCTTTTATCTTATATTCGCTCATAATCACCAGTTTATCATCCAGCTATACATACCCTCATATTGCAGCGCAGAGCTGTTCCAGGAGAAATCAGCCTCCATGCCGCGCTTGACCATAGCATCCCATTCGTCGCGATGATCGTAGTAGACGCTCTTGGAGTAGTTGATGACGCCGAGCATCTCCTCGGCATTGTAATTTGCAAACGAGAAGCCTGTGCCCGTGCCCTCAAACTCGTTATAGGGCATAACAGTGTCTTTCAGACCGCCTGTCTCACGGACGATCGGGACTGTACCGTATCTCAGCGAGATAAGCTGAGTCAGACCGCACGGCTCGAACAGCGACGGCATGAGCATAGCGTCCGCAGCGGCATAAAGCTTATGGGCAAGGTCGTCGGAGTAGAGAATATTCGCAGAGACTCTCTCCGGATACTTCCACTGATAGTGCTTGAACATATTCTCGTATCTGGGATCGCCTGTACCGATGACTACAAACTGCGTATTTTCGTCACAGATGCGCTCGATAGCGTAGTTCACCAGATCGAGTCCCTTCTGATCGGTAAGTCTGGAGATAATGGCGATCATATATTTGTTCTTATCCACCGGCAGACCAAGCTGTGCCTGGAGCTTTTCCTTGTTCTCCGCCTTTTTCTTCTTGAAATTATTGACGCTGTACTCAGCGAAGATCTGCTTGTCGCTGGCAGGATCGAACACCTTGTAGTCGATGCCGTTGACGATGCCCCGGAGAGATGCGCTCCTTGCACGAAGAAGTCCGTCCAACTGTTCGCCGTAGAACGGGGATTTTATCTCCTCGGCGTATGTCTCGGAAACTGTGGTGATATAGTCCGCGTACACAAGACCGCCCTTGAGCATATTTGCATCCTTGTTGAACTCCAGTTTATCCGGCGTGAACATATATCCGGGGAGAGCGGTGTTGTATTTGAACGACTCGATATCCCACACGCCCTGGAATTTCAGATTGTGGATAGTCATAATTGACTTTGTAGAGCTGTAAAACGGGTTTGTTGCAAATGTTGAGTGCAGGAAAACCGGAATGAGGGAAGCCTGCCAGTCGTGGCAGTGGATAATATCCGGGCGGAAACCGACAACGGGCATTATTGCAAGAACAGCCTTGCAGAAAAATGTAAACCGCTCAATATCCCATTTCAGGTCGGAGGAATAGGGCTGGTCGCACTTGAAGTAGTACTCGTTATCCACAAAATAGAACTTGATGCCGTTGTACTCATACTCCATTATGCCCACGTGAACGCCGTTCGTGCGCATACCATAGTCCATGTAGAAGTGGGTAATATATCTGAAGTTATCGCGAAACTTTGGCGGGATACAGGTATAGTAGGGCATGATCACCCGCACGTCGAACTCATCCTTGTTGATATACTGGGGCAGAGCGCCGCAGACATCGGCGAGACCGCCTGTTTTTATGAACGGAACACATTCCGAAGCAGCAAATAAGATATTTTTCATGCTGTCAACTCCTTGGTTATATTGTTAAAGTCAAAGATAATTCTGACTTTTCTGTTTATATTATACACCAAATCTCACGAATAGTCAAGAGAAAAAATATTAAAAATCAACAAATTTTTCTTTTGTTGTTTTAGGGCTTTTCAAAAGAGAAAAAATGTGGTATAATTGTTATATGTGAGTATATTATAGTATCCCAGAGATACAATTGGAGAAGATCATTTATGGACAACAACTCTTTTATTGCAGCGAAACAGGCTGCGCTGAAAAAATATTTCAGCCGAATGAATGAAATGCAGCAGGAGGCAGTGTTCACTGTAAACGGTCCCGTCCTCGTCCTGGCAGGCGCAGGCAGCGGAAAAACTACCGTTATTGTTAACCGTATTGCTAATCTTATTAATTTCGGCAACGCTTATTTCGATACGCAGATCTCCGGTTCGGCAGAGGACATTCAGTTTCTGGAGGACTTCGCCGCCGGCAGAACGGATGACTGGGAGACCCTCCGCGACATCACCGCCGCAGACCCGGTCAAGCCCTGGAATATTCTTGCTATCACTTTCACGAACAAAGCAGCAGGCGAGCTGAAAGAACGTCTTGCCGCAATGCTGGGTGAGGACGCCGGAAGCGTTCACGCCGCCACCTTCCACTCTGCCTGCATGAGGATACTCCGGGCGGAGATCGACAGGCTCGGCTTCGGCAAGGACTTCACTATTTACGACTCCTCCGACACCCAGCGGCTTATGAAAAATGTTATGACGGAGCTTGATATTTCCGAGAAGCAGTTCTCTCCCAAAGCTGTTCTCGGCGAAATAAGCAGCGCCAAGGACAAAATGATCACCGCAGACGAAATGCGTCAGGATGCAGGTGCAGACTACCGGAAAAAGGTCATCGCACGGCTCTACAAGACATACATGGAGCGGCTGAGAGCGGCAAACGCCCTGGATTTCGACGACATTCTCTGTAAGACTGTAGAGCTTTTCGACTCGTTCCCGGAGGTGCTGGAGAAGTACCGCAGCCGATACAAATTCATAATGGTAGACGAGTACCAGGACACCAACCATGTCCAGTTCAGGCTGGTCTCGCAGCTTTCCGCCGGTCACTGCAACCTCTGCGTCGTGGGAGACGACGATCAGAGCATCTATAAATTCCGAGGCGCAAATATCGAGAATATTCTCAATTTCGAGGATCACTTCCCCGGCGCAAAGGTCATCAGGCTGGAGCAGAATTACCGTTCGACCCAGACTATCCTGGACGCCGCAAACTCTGTGATCTCCAACAATGTGGGAAGAAAGGAAAAATCCCTCTGGACTGCCGGGGACAAGGGCGAAGCCATAACCTGGTACAAGGCTGCTGACGAAAACGACGAGGCGCAGTTTATCGCCGATACCATCAAAGAGGACTATAAAAAAACCGGTACATACAGCCGCAATGCCGTCCTCTACAGGATGAACGCTCAGTCGAATATAATCGAGCGGGCATTGGTCAGAGCTGACATCCCATACAGAATCTATGGCGGTCTGCGTTTCTACGACCGCAAAGAGGTAAAGGATGTAACGTCGTACCTCGCTTTCATAAACAATCCACATGATATGCTGAGATTCCGGCGCATTATCAATGAGCCGAAAAGAGGCATAGGCGAGGCTACGGTAAACATCATCGACGACATCAGCCGCGACCTGAAGCTGTCGCCCTACCAGGTCATGGCAAACTGCCAGGACTTTGCGCCGCTGTCGAAGAAATCAACGGTGCTGAAAAATGCCGCCGCAATGTTCGGTGAGCTTATTACTGCGGTAGATGAGCTTCCCCTCAACGCGCTTCTCGACCTTGTGCTGGAGAAAACCGGCTACATGGACTACCTGAAAACCCTCGAAAATGCAGATTCCAAGATCGAAAACGTTAACGAACTGCGAACCTCTGTAATGCAGTATATGGAGCAGGCGGAAGAGCCGACTCTCGGAGGTTTTCTGGAGGAGACCGCGCTGTACACCGAGGCTGACAGCGACGACGGCAGCAATGACAGAATACTCCTGATGACTGTCCACTCTGCCAAGGGACTTGAATTTGACAATGTCTTTGTGGCAGGTATGGAGGACGGTATCTTCCCCGGCGCGCGATCTATGTACAGCGAAGAGGATCTTGAAGAAGAACGCCGTCTCGCATATGTCGCGATAACCCGTGCCAGAAAAAAGCTCTGGGTCACAAGCGCCGGCAGACGGATGATCTTCGGTCAGACCCAGAAAAACGTCACATCCCGATTTATACGGGAGATCGGCAAGGAAAATTTCATAAAGCTCGACAATTCAAAGAGAGCCGCTCAGGGCGCTGACGACGTGGTTACGGAGGTGCAGTCGCTTTCTCTCCAGCAGCAGCTTGCGAGAGAAAAGCGAAATTCTAGCTCGGCAAGTACCGATACAAACAGCTACCAGCCGGGAGAAAGAGTCGCCCACAGAATTTTCGGCGAGGGCACGGTTCTTACTGTGACAAAAATGGCGAACGACTCTATGCTGGAGGTAGCATTTGAAAAGGTCGGAACTAAGAAGATCATGGCTAATTTTGCAAAGTTGAAGATGCTCAATTGAGATAAGGAGAACTAGGATGAGAAAGACTAAAATAGTATGCACCATAGGCCCTGCTACCGACGATGAGAATATCATGCGCGAGCTGATGCTCGCCGGAATGAACGTTGCCCGGTTCAATTTCTCCCACGGGGACTATGAAACCCATGAAAAGCGTTTCCGCCAAATTGAAAGATTGAGAAAGGATCTTGATTTGCCAGTGGCTACGCTGCTGGACACCAAAGGTCCGGAGATCCGCCTGGGTAAATTCGTAGACAATAAGCCCGTAGAAATACACGACGGTGACACATATACCCTGACTACCGAGGACATACTGTGTACCGACAAAATCGGCAGCATCAGTTTCAAAAAGCTGCCTAAGGATGTCAGCATGGGCACAAGAATCCTCATAAACGACGGCGTTATTGAGCTGAGAGCAGACAAAGTCACCAAAACGGACATCGTCTGCACGGTCATCCACGGCGGAATACTCTCCAACAACAAGGGCATCAATGTACCCGGAGTCAAACTCTCCATGCCCTACCTCAGCGAGCGGGATATGGACGATCTTGAATTTGGCTCAAAAATGGGCTTTGATTTCATTGCGGCAAGCTTCGTCCGCTCCGCCGCAGATATAAACTACCTGAGAAAATTCACTCAGAGCCTGGGCTGGTACGATGTGCGTATCATCGCCAAGATCGAGAACAGCGACGGCGTTGAGAATATCGACGAGATACTTGAAGCTGCCGACGGCATCATGGTTGCCAGAGGCGATATGGGCGTGGAGATTCCCTTTGAGCAGATCCCGGCGATCCAGAAAACCCTTATCAAAAAGGGATACAATGCCGGGAAGCAGGTCGTTACCGCTACGCAGATGCTGGAGTCCATGATAACCAATCCCCGTCCCACAAGAGCCGAGATCACCGACGTTGCCAACGCAATCTACGACGGCACAAGCGCGATCATGCTGTCCGGAGAGACGGCTGCCGGCGCTTACCCGGTGGAGGCTGTCAAGACTATGGCTCTTATCGCCGAGAATACCGAGAACAACATTGATTACAAGGGCAGATTTGCGGTTCGTCGTTCCAATCCGGAGGGCAGCATTGCAGAGGCGATCGCCCATGCCACGGTTACAACGGCTCATGACCTGGACGCAAGCGTTATCATCACCGTTTCTCTCGGCGGACAGACTGCACGGCTTATCTCGAAATACCGTCCGTGCTGTCCTATTGTCAGTTGCACGATGAGCGAGGTAGTGTGCCGCCAGATGAATATGAGCTGGGGCGTTGTGCCGTTTATTATTGACGAAAAGAAGAGCACCGACGAGCTTTTCGCTGCGGCAGTTGAGGCTGCGGAGGAGCACCGCCTTGTTGAGGACGGCGACCTTGTGGCAATCACAGCCGGCGTTCCCCTGGGAGTTTCGGGAACTACGAATCTGATGAAAGTCGAGCGTATCGGACACGATAACTAAGATATATAAAGAAAAGGGAACACTCTTTGCAGAGCGTTCCCTTTTGATTTGTTTAAGGCAACACCGCACAAAGATTGTGCGGTGTTGCCTTAACTATACGCCGGGAATTTATAAGGGGACGCTCTCTCTTGCAGAGCGTCCCCTCTTTCCAAACAGTCCAGCGGACTGTTTGGAAATTCACCCCTTGCAGAGCGCCTAAAGGCATCATCGACCTGCGGTCGATATGGGGACTCTGTCCCAAACCCTGCCAGAGGCGCCGCCTCTGGACTCTGCCAAAGGGACATTGTCCCTTTGGAAACCCGGTGTTATCGGCTGCGCCGATATAAAACTCTATTATTCACTGATCTCCGGCAGTGAGCTGATAACCTTTGCATCCAGTTTCTGGACGGCAAGTGCATCCATAGCAGTTACTCCGCTTCCAGGATTATAACAGTCGGCACTTATCTCCGCCGTCTCACTCAGACCGTACTTATCGGGATTTCCGATCGACTGGAGGATCGACGTTGCATCGGCAATATCAATAATTCCATCATCGTTTGCGTCGCCGTAGGTAATATCGCCTGCCGGAGCTGTCGTTGTCACAGGCGGCTTAACAGTAGTCGTGGGCTGAGGGTGAGTATCGCCGCCGGAGATATTTCCGTCAGCCGATGTGCCGTCCGGCTCTTCTCCGTAGTAAAGCTCGCCGTTAACGTAAACCGGGATATACTTTGTAACAATTCCCTTGACGCTTCCGCTTTCATCAGCCTCGCCTGCCTTGCCGATGATCTCCTTGTTGGAGAAGTCGTTCTCCGCATTCCAGCCGCTGCCGTAATCAGGGTAAACAAAGGCAATGAGTATCTCGCACTGCTGCATACCCTCGGAAACAGGCATGACCGCTCTTCCGTCCGGGAGGTTTACCTCTACATAGTATATGTTGCCGCTGTAGTGCTTGATTCCGGAAATTTCAGCGGATGCAACGCCTCTGCCGGAATACATAGCCGACTGGTCTCTGTCGCAGCGGATAACAACGTCCTCCGGAGACTTTCCTGCGCTTATCACCTCGCTGAGATCCATGAAATATCTGAATGAGATATTGTCCTGCACCCTTGCCGGCCATGCAGAGTGATTCGTCACCTTAAAGCTGACTGTTGCTCCACTGGCAGAGATGCCCTTGTCGAGAGCCTCCACGTAAAATTCCGGTCCGTCATGAGCCTCTTTCAGTGGGAACGACGGGTCTGATTTTCCGCCGTATTTATCGACCATCTTACAAAGAAGCGCGGTAAATCCGGCGTTATAGTCCGTTGCGACCTCGTTGTTGATATAGTTGTTTCTGTCGTCCTCGTAAGAACCGTCCTGGTTAGGACCTCCAACAAGAGCACCGTAGAGGATATGACGGTTATTTTCCGGGATGTACAGGTCGTTTTTCCAGGATGAATGCGCCGTTCTATGATGCGCGTTGAGAGCCGGCTTATCGCCGTAGCCTACCACATAGCTCTGACCTGTAGGATTGTCCCCCAGAACGTAATTTATCTGATTCTCGTAAAATTCAACATAGGAGTCGGTCGCCTTGTCTTTCAGCACCGTATCCGCCGCAACAGCCGCGACAAATCCGGCAGTTTCCGCATATCTCGCGCAGCCCCAGCTATCCAGATACGCCAGCTTTCCGTCAACCTTTGTGACAGTATTCGCCAGCCAGTTTACGTGCTTCTCCACACGGCTTACAAAGAAATCATCCCCCGTATTCTGCGCATAAAGAAGGATTCCGCCCTGGAGCTTATCGTCCCAGCAAAGCTCCCATGTGTATTTCATTTCATCGGAGCCAAGCTCCTTGTCAAGGTTGGGGATATAGCTCTCTGCCTTATCCAGGTATGCCTTGTCGCCGGTAGCAATGTACAGCCAGTTTGCGGCGTAGAACAGCTCGTCGTAGAAGTGGCTGGAGCGGTAGAATCCCATGGCATCGCTTTCGTTGTAAACAGCATCACTTTTTGATGCGTCGGCAAGTGCAAACAGGTTCTCGGCGTGCTCGATATAGCTGTCAATTTTGGCGCTGTCGATCCTGCCCTCAAGGGAGGCAGCTCCGGCAGCCAGGGCAGCAGCCATTCCGCCGAAAACAGCGGAGCAGCCGTCGGATGCGACGAGTATCTCCCGTGCGGCTGCATAGCTTCCGCCTGCATCCTCCATGCCGTACTGATACAGCTCAACAGGTCCCCACCAGGTATGGTCTATCTGACCGTTGCCCACCTGGAAAACCGCCTCTGTGCCTCTGTCGCAGTCCGCAAGGTAGTCCATGACAAACTCCAGGTTATTGACATAATTTGTCATTTCGCCGCACTTCTCCAAGCCCTCAGGATACTGATACAGTCCCCATGCCATAACGGAAGCGGCATAGGACATAGGCAGATTAAATTTCACATGGTCGCCGGCGTCGTACCAACCGCCCTTTACCTCGTCGATCATTGTGGAATCCGCACGCCACTCTACCCTATTCCATTCCGGAAGCGGGCCTGCCTGCTGACATTCGTAGAAGTACAGCGACTTTTGCAGAGCCTCGGCATAGTCCGGAGTATCGGCTGCGACGGAAGCTCCCGGAACAGTGCTTGCTCCGGCAGAAACCGCCATGGCAGCGCAGACAGCGCCGGACACGATTTTCTTAAACATAAAATCACCTCTCATAAAAATCAGGGTCAATCCCCCATCAGACCTTCCTGGAAACTGAAAAGGTCTGTTAATTATACTTTAATTGTATCACAATTTTGACAAAAGGTCAATAGCAAAATCAAAAAAACAGGAATCCGAAACGTAAATTCCCGATTCCTGTTTTTTATATGTCTGATTACTTGAAATAAGCAACGCCGCTTTCAAAGATCTTCTGATCCTTGCAGCCCTCGACATTCTTGCAGATATAGCTGCCCTTACGCTCAGAGTGTCCCATTTTGCCCAGGACTCTTCCGTCGGGAGAGGTTATGCCCTCGATAGCCTCAACAGAGGTATTTGGGTTGTAACGTATATCCATAGTCGGCTCGCCGTTCAGATCTACATACTGTGTGGCAATCTGACCGTTCATAGCCATTTTCTGGATAAGGCTTGCCGGAGCGACAAATCTTCCCTCGCCGTGGGAGATCGGTACGCAGTGGATATCGCCAACCTCTGTGCCGTAGAGCCAGGGGCTCTTGTTGGACGCGATCCTTGTGTTCACCATCATGGACTGGTGGCGGTTTATCGTGTTGAAAGTCAGCGTAGGCGACTCGTCGGTCATATCAACAATCTCGCCAAAGGGCACAAGACCCAGCTTGACAAGCGCCTGGAATCCGTTACAGATGCCCAGCATCAGTCCGTCACGCTGTTTCAGAAGTTCATGAACAGCGTCCTTGATCTTAGGATTGCGGAAAAATGCAGTTATGAACTTACCGCTGCCCTCCGGCTCGTCTCCGCCGCTGAATCCGCCGGGAATCATGATGATCTGGCTCTCCTTGATCGCTCTCTCGAAGTAGTCAACAGACTCCTCGATGTCTCCGGCAAACATATTTCTGATAACGACAGTTTCCGCCGCTGCTCCTGCCTTTTCAAAGGCTCTTGCCGTGTCGTACTCGCAGTTTGTGCCGGGGAATACGGGGATAAGCACTCTCGGCTTTGCGAACTTCTCCCCTGAGCTTGCTGTCAGCGAACGTCTGTATGTGTATGTCTCCGGGGTCGTTTCGGCAGTCTTTATCCTGCACGGGAACACAGGCTCCAGCTTGCTCTCCCACGTCCGCTGGAGGCTGTCCAGACTGACGATATAATCAAGGGTGCGTATCTGGTAGCTCTCGGTCACCTTACCGATAACCTCCTCGTCGGCGGCAGCTTCACCGTTAAGCTCGATGATAAATCCGCCGTAGCATGGCTTGAACAGTTTGTCTCCTCCGAGACGCGAAACGAACTCGAATCCAAGCTTGTTGCCGAAGCACATCTTTGCCACGCCCTCGGCGATTCCGCCATAGCCGATCGTCCAGACCGCTGCGGCTCTGTCGGCTGCAATAACAGCCTCCACCTTATCGAATACCGCCTTTACGCTGTCAAATACCGGCAGACCGTTCTCGTCATATTCAGGCGCGATATAGATAACGCTGTCTCCAGCCTTTTTAAACTCCGTGGATACGACCTTGTCAGCCTTTGCAGTCGAAACTGCGAATGAAACAAGTGTTGGAGGAACGTCGATATTTTCAAACGTTCCAGACATGGAGTCCTTTCCGCCGATAGAGCCGCAGCCCAGCTCCAACTGAGCCTTGAATGCTCCCAGGAGAGCCGCCATAGGCTTGCCCCAGCGCTTCGGGTCATTCTGTGTACGCTCGAAATATTCCTGGAATGTCAGCCAGCACTTCTTGTAGGTACCGCCGGCAGCAACTACCTTCGCGATCGACTCAACGACAGCCAGCATTGCGCCGTGATACGGGCTTTTTACGGAAATATCCGGGTTATATCCCCAGCCCATAAGCGAACAGGTGTTAGTCTCGCCTTTAAGCACAGGGATCTTCGCTGCCATAGCCTGGGAGGGCGTCATCTGGTATACGCCGCCGAAAGGCATGAGAACCGTTCCCGCGCCGATCGTGGAGTCAAATTTCTCGATAAGCCCCTTCTGCGAGCAGACATTCAGGCTGCCCATGAGTTTCGTCCACTCCTCGCCGTTGTCCGGGTGCGCATCGCCCTTAACATCTTCGGGAGCTCCAACAGCAATATTCGTAAACTTAGGCGCGCCGTTGGAGTTGAGGAACTCGCGCGAAAGGTCGACGATAGTTTTGCCGTTCCAGTTCATTTTCAGTCTGGGATTGTCCACAACGTCGGCAACGTGAGTGGCCTCAAGGTTCTCTTTCTTCGCCTCCGCCATAAATTTATCCATGTCCTCGGGAGCGATAACAACTGCCATACGTTCCTGTGACTCTGAAATAGCTATCTCTGTACCGTCCAGACCGTCGTATTTCTTCGAAACTGCGTTCAGATCAATTACAAGTCCGTCAGTCAGCTCGCCGATAGCGACTGATACGCCGCCTGCGCCGAAGTCGTTGCAGCGCTTTATCATTCTGGTAACCTCGGGATTGCGGAAAAGCCTCTGGAGCTTTCTCTCCTCCGGAGGATTACCCTTCTGCACCTCCGCACCGCAGTTTTCCAGTGATTCCAGTGTATGGGATTTAGACGAGCCTGTAGCGCCGCCGCAGCCGTCACGGCCTGTTTTTCCGCCCAGGAGGATCACAACATCTCCTGCTACGGGGCGCTCACGGCGGATATTCTCCGCAGGAGCTGCACCTAAAACTGCGCCGATCTCCATTCTCTTAGCTACATAGCCGGGATGGTAGACCTCCGAAACATGACCTGTAGCCAGACCTATCTGGTTGCCGTAGGAGCTGTAGCCGTTTGCTGCACCTACAGTGATCTTTCTCTGAGGAAGCTTGCCGGCAATTGTGTCCTCTACGGGTACAAGAGGATTAGCCGCACCAGTTACACGCATTGCCTGATAAACATATGAACGTCCGGAAAGCGGATCTCTGATAGCTCCGCCGAGACAAGTCGCCGCACCGCCGAAAGGTTCGATCTCCGTCGGGTGGTTATGAGTCTCGTTCTTGAACATGAGGATCCAGTCCTCCAGCTCGCCGTCGATATCAACTTTGATCTTGACTGAGCAGGCGTTGATCTCCTCGCTCTCGTCCAGGTCGGGCAGCAGGCCGTCAGCTTTCAGCTTCTTTGCGGCAATAGTACCCAGATCCATGAGAGTTATGGGCTTGTCCGTCCTGCCCAGCTCCTTGCGGACGTTGATATACATATCGTACGTGTCCTTGATATAGGGCGTCACGATGCTGACATTCTCAACATTTGTCAGGAATGTAGTGTGACGACAGTGGTCAGACCAGTATGTGTCTATCATGCGGATCTCCGTGATAGTCGGGTCGCGGTGCTCCTTGTTCCGGAAATAATCCTGACAGAACTTGATGTCGTCATAGTCCATTGCCAGCCCGAACTGGTCAACAAAGGCATGAAGTCCTTTCTCGTTGAGCTTGATGAAGTCCTCCAGCACCTCAACAGTGGTGGGGATCTCATAATTGGTATCCAGGGTCTCCGGCTGTTCGAGTGAAGCTTCGCGGCTCTCCACCGGGTTGATAATATATGATTTAAGGCGCGCAAACTCCTCGTCGGAGAGATTTCCCTCCACAATGTAAACCCTTGCGTTTCTCACGCGGCATCTTTCGCCCTGGCGAAGGATCTGTATACACTGCTCGCAGCTATCCGCGCGCTGGTCGAACTGACCGGGCAGGAACTCTACTGCAAAGATACGCTGTCCCTCGTCCAGCTTCGGGAGCTTGTCGTATACAACGTCAACGGCAGGCTCGGAGAAAACCGTGGCTATAGCAGCGTTGAAATCCTCCTGAGAAAGCTTGTCTGCGTCATAGCGGTTAAGGATTCTGAGGCTCTTCACATCAAGTCTAAGAGCAGTTTTGATGTCACTGAGAAGAGACTGTGCCTCAACGGCAAATTCCGGTTTCTTCTCTGAATAAATTCTGAATACGGACATAATTATCTATCTCCATTCTGAGTTGATTAACAGCGGCAAATCGCTTAGAACTTGTTCTCATTCCGCGCCGCTGACTATACTGCCGATGCAGTGATCGCCCCGGCACTCTTCTATTATAACATAAAAAACAGAATTACGCAAACTATTTTTCATATTTTTTTCAGATTTTTTTACAGGGACTTCAACAAGCGTGTGATCCGGCGCGTGTCCCCGGTGGAAATCGGGGCTGTTCTCTTTCTCGAAGAGCACCGGAACAGTGCGTCCCACCAGGCTTTCCAGATATTTTCGGCTCAGTTTTTCTCCCAGCCGGTTCATTCTCTCCCACCGTTCCGACTTTACATTTTCGGACACCTGCTTCATCTTCTCGGCAGGAGTGCCCTTTCTCCGGGAATAGCGGAACACGTGGATCTTAGAAAATCCGATCTTTTCCGCAAATTCAAGGGATTCTGAAAATTCCTCGTCGGTTTCCTCCGGAAAGCCCACCATTATATCTGTGGTGAAAGAGGCATCCGGGAAATATTTCCTGATTTTATCGACTATAGCCGCATATTCGCCGGGAGTATATTTCCTGTTCATTCGTTCCAGTGTTGCTCTGCTTCCGCTCTGGAGGGACAAGTGGAACTGCGGACAAAACTCCGGCAGCATCGACAGCCGTAGCAGATCATCCTCCGACAGCATTTCCGGCTCGATAGAACCCAGCCGAACGCGCTGGATGCCGTCGATCCGGCAGCACACCTCCACCGCGTCCACAAGCCGCAGCCCGTACTCTCTTCCATAAAAAGCCAGATTTATTCCGACCAAGACTATCTCCCTGTGACCTGTTTCTGCCAGTTTTCCGGCATCCTCAGCCACATCCTGCAATGGCTTGCTGCGGCAGCGTCCCCGGGCGTACGGTATCAGACAGTATGAACAAAAGCAGTCGCAGCCATCCTGTATTTTCAGAAATCCACGTGTTCTGCCGCCTTTGGACAAGCCTCCCACCGGGAGCTTCTCAAAGCTGTCGCCGCGCTTGTGGGGGACGATACGCGTTATCCGCTTTTTCCCGTCAATGCAAGCCTCCACAAGTCCCGGAAGAGCTGCTCTTTCATTTGTTCCTGCGATAATATCGGCTTCCGGGCAGATCTCCCTCCCCTGCTCTGCCGCCTGTGGGAGACAGCCCGTCAGGGCGACTACTGCTCCGGAATAGGCGTGTTTCAACCTTCTGACGGCATACAGCGATTTACTGTCGCCGCCCTGGGTCACGGTGCAGGAGTTGACGATGAAAACATCCGCCGAAGCCTCGTCTTCCGCCAGAACGAATCCGTGCTCCAGAAAAAGGCGCTTCATACTTTCTGTTTCACAGCTATTGACCTTGCATCCGAAAGTTATAAAATAAACCTTATACATATTTCACCTCACGTTTCATGTTACTTCCAAGATTTAATATGTTAAACCTATACAAATCCACATATGAATTTTTATGCACAATATATAGTTATTCTATATTCCCAAAAACTGACTGCTATAGAACAATATAATATACTAAAGTGACGAAAATGTCAAAAAAGCCTTGACAACGGCGATTTTACGTGGTATCATATAGATGCGGTCGGGAGAGACCGTATGGAAGAAGGAATAAACAAGAAAAACCGGGACACTGATGTCCCACACCACACATTATAGGAGGTAACTATCATGACTAAGACAACAGTTTCTCTTCAGGCAATCAACGACGTTAAGGATTTCGTAAACATCGTTATGAAGTACGAATTTGACATCGACCTTGTTTCTGGCAGATATGCGGTAGATGCAAAGTCTATCATGGGTATTTTCAGCCTGGATCTTTCTAAGCCTATCGAGCTTAACGCACATACAGACGACGCCGAGAAGTTCATGGCCGAGATCTCTAAGTACATTGTAAAGTAATATTCAAGATCGTATAACACACACAAAGAGAACGCTCCTTTCGGGGCGTTTTCTTTTTTATGAATAATTTTAAAAAAATCCGCCATAATATTTTCAGACGTTATGGCAATAACGCATATTTTTCCGCACAGGATGCGACAACGGCGTCAGCCGCGATTATGCAGTGCCGTACTAAACGTCGTGAAAAGAGGTGTTCATCCATGTGGGACAAAATCGCACTTATCCTGCTTATCATCGGTGGAATCAACTGGGGTCTGGTCGGAATCTTCCAGCTTGACCTGGTTGCCTGGATGCTTGGAGGTGCAGGAAGCCTTGCTGCCCGGGCAGTCTACATTCTCGTAGCTATCTCGGCTGTCTGGTGCATTTCCCTCGTCTTCCGTAAAAGCGAACAGCCGGCTTACAACGTCGCCGACAGGCAGTAGCACGCGCCCTCCTGCTATATATACGATGCCGTGCAGGAGAAAGCGAAAATTTTAAAAAAAGGAGACAAAACGTCTCCTTTTTTCTATGATTTATCTGAAAATCAATCGCTTACATATGCAAGCAGAGCAACCTGTCTTGCCTTCTTGATAGCAGATGTAAGCTCGCGCTGATGGAATGCGCAAGTGCCTGTAACTCTTCTGGGAAGAATCTTAGCTCTCTCTGTCATGCACTTTCTCAGCTTTGCCAGATCCTTATAGTCAATTCTCTCAATTCTGTCAGCGCAGAACATACAAACCTTCTTGCGGGGCTTCTTTGAGGGACGGGAACTTCTTTCCTTTTCCATGACAATTCTCCTTTCGTAATTTTGATTCAGTGATCAGAACGGTACATCGCCGTCGCTTAAAATTTCTTCAAACTCGCCTGCGTTGCCGTAAGCCATATTATCATTGTTCTGTACCTGCGGTGCAGGTGCAGGAGCAGGAGCCTGATAGCCGCCGTTATTGTAACCGCCGCCATTGCCGTAGCTGTTATTATTGCTGTAACCGCCCTGTCCGCCAGTGCCGGATTCAGCCTTTGAGCCGGTAAACTCAACATTATCAACGAACACATCTGTCGTATAGTGAGTCACATCGGGATATTTCTTATCCGGATAGCTGCCTGTCCTGAGAGTACCCTCAACGCAGATCATGCTGCCCTTATTAAAATATCTTGAAACAAACTCAGCCGTCTGCCTCCACGCCGTACAGGAGATAAAATCCGCCTGTCTCTGACCGGTTGTCTTATCAGCAAATCTTCTGTTGACAGCAACGGTGAAACGGCACGAAGCGATACCGCTCTGTGTTTGTCTCAGCTCAGGATCGGCAGTAAGCCTTCCCATAATAATAACTTTGTTCATAGGACATCCTCCTCATCCATGAAATACGGATCAATCAATAACGGTAACAAGTGAACGAAGAACTCCGTCTGCGATGTTGAGACGTCTTGTAAGATCAGCAGGATAATCGGGAGCTGATGTGAAAGTATAGATCACATAGTAGCCCTCTGTTTCGTCCTCAATAGGATATGCAAGCTTGCGCTTACCCCAATCCTCGTTGACTTCAACAGCTTCAGCATGACGCTCGATCCTCTCCTTGAACTTCTCGATAAGAGCTCTCATAGGCTCTTCGCCGTTCTTCAGGCTGAAAACAACCATTACTTCATATTTTGCGGATACCTTTGCCATTATGCACACCTCCTTCTGGATTTCGCCCTGCAACCTACTGCGGGCAAGGATAACAACCGCACCGTTGATACTTCCGGTACGATACTTGAATATTATACCACATTCCGACAGGCTTGTCAAGTGTTTTTGAAAATTTTTTCTGTCAGAACCAGTCTTCATAGGATGTGCACATTATCTTGTGAAAACAGGTTCTCAGATCACCATTCCGCCGTTGACCGCCAACACCTGCCCTGTGATATACTCCGCCCTTTCGGAGGCAAGAAATGCCGCGGCGTCGGCAACATGACGGGGTTCGCCGAAGATGCCCAGGGGAATATCCTGCCTGATAAGCTCGAGATCCTCCGCCGAAAATCGGCTGTTCATCTCCGTCATGATAAACCCAGGAGAAACGCAGTTCACCCGTATTCCCGACGGAGCAGTCTCCTTTGCCAGCGCCTTTGTAAAGCCGATAAGTCCTGCCTTTGACGCCGAGTAATCCACCTCGCAGGATGCGCCCACCTGCCCCCACATCGAGGAAATATTGATGATGCACCCGGTTTTCCGCCGTATCATCTCCGGCAGAAAAGCCCTTGTGCAGTTCATAGCTCCCGTCAGATTGACGTCCATGATGCGCCGGCTTATTTCGGCTGACAGCGAATCGAACAACCCGATCTCCGATATTCCGGCGTTATTGACCAGCAGCTTGCAGAAGCCGACCGTTTCCACAGCAGCCCGGACAGACTCCGGGTCTGTCACGTCCAGCCGTATAGCCTTTCCGCCGATATCCCCGGCTATTTTTTCAGCCCTTTCACGGGAGCTGCTGTAGCATACAAATACATGGCAGCCCTCCTCGGCAAGGCGGCGGCACAAAGCCTCCCCTATTCCGCCCGAACCACCTGTAACAATGGCATTTCCCAGCATATCATCATCCTTTATTCTCAACGATCAGTTTTCTCATAAGACACATATCGTAGGAGTCGATCACGCCGTCCTCGCAGAGATCTCCTGCGGCATGATCTTCCGGTATCTCGTCAGTGCTGCCGAGAAGCCATTTCTGCATCAGGACCAGGTCTGCCACATCGCATATGCCGTCGACGTTGATGTCTCCCCTGATCTTCGGATCATCCGCGATCTCTCCCTTTTCAGTGTAGTAATACTCCGGTTCTTTGACATCCTTGAAGTTTACGGTGAAGAAGTCCATAGAACCGTTCATTCCGTCGGCGATAAGATATTTTGCATTCTCTGAAACGATGTCAACAGGGTCTGTCGCAACATTGCCTCTGACAGCGATATTTCCGTTGACCGCAATGGATGCCGTATCGCCTGCGAAAGAAACGCTTACAGTCACCCATTCTCCCGGTTTATAGGCGTTTTCAGCCGATATCTGCTGTCCGCCGGCGCTGAGGATAAAGCTGCCGTTATCAGCAGTCAGGGAAATCCCGTTTTCACCGCTGCCGAAGCTGAAAATGCTGTTTCTGCCGCTGTCTCTCAGAAGAACTGCCGTCTGGTACTCCGCGTCGTGAAGCATTGCATAAGAGCTGTCAGCAATAATATACTGGTCTTTTCCGTTGAAAGTCAGCACTCCATTGCCGCTTGTTTTCACGTCATGCCACTGCGGATCTCCCACAACTGTACCGTAGGTGGAAGTATACTCATCGGCTGCGATTTTGGAGCTGTCCGCCGAAAATTCCAGGGACGCGTACTGCCCGTCATTATAGGGACGGCTGTTTACATAGGCGTCAGGGCTGGTCCAGCCATAAATTGAGCCTGCCTGAACTGTTCTGCTGGAGTCATCGTAATAATCGCCGTCGGGCATAGCCTGACCAGCCGCCGCGCCGTTGACCATGCAGAACGCCACGCCCTTTACGGTGGCATTTCCGCTGACGTTGTAATTGTCATATACCAGACCGCTTTCGATAACCCTTGCGTTGTCCGAAACAACCGAACGTCCCATAACGCCGGCATAATCGCCAATAATCGCATTGTCCTTTACCTGCGCGGACTCAGCCACCACCGCATGACCTGTGACAACAGCATTTCCGGAGATATTTGCACTGCCTGTAACCGTGGCATAGCCGTCGATCCTCGCATTTCCGCTGACAGTGGCATAGCCGAGAACCTTTGCATTCGCTCCCACGTAGGCAGAGGCATCGACATGAGCCGTTGCCGCAACAAATCCGCCGCCGTTGGGATGATAGCTGCCCTGTAAAATTCCGCCGCTTCCCTGGCTCTGCTGTATTCCTGCGCCGTTGATAGTTACACCGTACGGATATCTGGTCTTGCTGAGGAAAGGCATATTGTTCTCGTCAAATTCGCCCTCGCCGTATGCCCAGGGCACGCCGCACTTTATCAGCGTATCACTGTCAGGAGTAGCTGTGACCGTCAGGTACGCCGCCGCATCCCTGCTGCCGTCGAAGTCGATCTCAGCCGTCTCGCCGCTCTTGAACAGATTGGAATATCTCGTTGTTCCGTCACGCTGTTCAACCGCAATACAGGCTCTCCAGTCCGCCCCCTGAACATCGGTCAGACCCTGGAGGGTTATGGAGATCTTATTTCCCGTCACCTCCAGCGGCACAATGTTAAGTCCCATCTGCTGAGGCGCTCTCTCTGTGGGAACAGTATAGAAATTGTCGGATCTTCCGCTCTTTTCCAGAATCGTGTGGATCTCGTTCCAGTTCCACTCGCCTCTTGCCAGAAGCTCATTCTGACGCGTGCGATAGCTCTCCTGCCGTGACAGATCGAGGGTCGCCATTCTCTTTGCGTAATGTCCGAGAGTGTCTTTCAGATCCGCATTTGCCAGGCGCTCGATCTCCAAATAGGGGTACTCGTCAGCCTGACCCTGCTGCATCAGATTTTTTACAAAATCCTTGCCGTAGCCGTCCAGATCATCCGGATTCTCGGTCAGATACTGCAAAAACGGCCATGCTGCATAGTTATCGCGTCCCAGAATAGGCGTAAAGCAGAGGTTTTTCATGTATGTCTCGAAATAGTCAGTGCCGCTTGAGGGCGAGGTTATCCACTGACTATAGTAATCGGAATAGAGGAACTGCTCGCGATACCAGTTGCCGATAGCCTCCCACCACGCCTGAACGTACTTGTTGGAGTTCCAGCCGCGCTGGTGAGCCGTGACTACGTGTCCGAACTCGTGGGGAAGAACCCAGGACGGATTGGGGCTGTTCTGCATCGCGCCCACACAGCAGAACATGAAAGCGTAGCCCTGATTGTCATATCCCATGTATGCCCAGTCGTCGGTAAACGGAGTCAGACCTGTGCCTGAAATGTAGAAATTCACCTTATACTGGTTGCCGTCCCGGAGGTAAAGCTCCACCGACTGCGTAGGAGGCTCCATGGACAGCTCGTTCATATACACATCCCAGCAAGCCTCCAGATGCCGGGCGTTTTCCTCCAGAAATTCCTGGGTGATCTTGCCGGAATCTGCGCCGTTTTTGCCCCAGATAAATTGAAAATGCTCCGATTCCCAGCGGTTGACATCCTCGTTTCCGCACCAGGGGTCACGAGTCAGCAGCGCATCCGCTGCAATTGCCGTACCCGCCGGTGACACGTAGGGAACGGCAGTCATCGACATTGCCGCGGCTGTGACCAGCACAGCCAGTTTTTTTGTTAGTTTCTTCATGATCATCCACTCCATGTTTATTATTTAGGCAACCTCTGAAGATCCATGAGGTTGACTTTATCTTATCAGCGGACAGGGACCTCGCCTAAAAGTCCTGACTCCGCCGTACAAAATCACGATGCGTTTTTTAACATTTTATACTATTTTACCATATTTTCATAAATTTGTCAACTGTTTATCATAAATTAATATATAAAACATAAATAGCGGTTTTCCGGCAAATGATCCGGCTTAGCCTCAAAACAAGCCATAACTGTTTGACATTTTACTTGACGAATGTTGAAAAATATGCTATAATTTAGGCAGCACCACTGCATGGAAGGATGATATTATGCAATCATTTTTAAAAAAATCCCTTTCGCTGCTGACAGCCGCTATGTTCCTCTCACCAGCAGCGGTTTTCCCGGTATATGCCGAAGAGGATCAGCTTAAAGACAGCGGCATCGACTACAGCGAGTCGGTGACAACAATAAACAATCCCGGAGCAGGCTACAGTTCCACTGTATGGGCTGTGTGCAAGCCGGACAGTACGCCTGTCTACGACCCCACGGGAAATCTCATGCTCTTCTTCATTGATATAGGCGGATTTTCCTGCGGCTCCAACGGCACGAAAAACGATGACGGCAGCTACACCGAGGGCACAGACTATGACCTGGATGAAACGTTCTTCCGGAGCTGGGACGCGACCCTGGAAAACTGCCGGAAAAACGGATGTATGGCTGCCCTCCGCTTCCGGTATGACGCCAACGGAAAGGATAACCCCGAGCCGGCGACATTCGACCAGGTGCTCCACCACATTGAACAACTGAAAGACAGCGGTCTTTTCGAGAAATATGCCGATATACTGGCTTATGTGGAATGCGGCTTTGTTGGAAAATGGGGCGAGCAGCACGGCGGAAAATACACATCCGTCCAGTACAAGGCACAACTGCTGGAGGCGATGCTCCAGGCAGTTCCTGCGCCGGTCCCGGTGACTGTGCGGACTCCCGATATTTTCGCGGAATGGGCTGGCATCAAGCGCTCTCAGTTGAACGACCGCGAGCTTATAAACAGCCTGACAGAAAGTCAGTACACCGCGATGATACAGGAAAACAAGGGCAGGATCGGTCTATACGACGACGGCTATATGGGCAGCAATTCCGACCTGGGCACGTATGCGAACCGTGAGATCGAGACGGACTGGCTTGGCGTTCAGACTCTCACATCATATTTCGGCGGCGAATTTTCTGGAAATATCGACTTCGCCAAGCAGTATGACACATATCTGCCGGAGAATGCCATCCCGGAGATGTATAAAACTCACCTGAGCTACATAAACGGCAATATTTTTCAACTGTACAAGGACTATACCTTTGGCGCGGACTGCGATGTTGAAAATGTTGATAACTCCGCATATTACGGTCAGACCGTCTATCAGTTCATCCGCGACCACCTGGGCTACCGATTTGTCCTCCGGGATTCAAAGCTGACAGGAAATACAGTTCAGGGCGGAGATGTTCGGGTTGATTTTACCGTGGAAAATACGGGATTTGCCGGAGCTATTCCGCAGGTGCAGAGCTATGTCCTCCTGGAAAAAGACGGCGTTTTCACCTTTGCCGAGGTCGGTACGGACTGCCGCAAATGGCTGTCCTGCACGAAAAACGACGAAAGCATCAGCTTTAAGCTGCCCGACAGTCTTCCAACCGGCGAGTGGAATGTTTATCTGAAAATGACAATGGGCGCGCCTGCCGAAGTAAGCTCCATGAGCAGCCGCAGTATACGCTTCGCCAATAACGGCGTGTGGGACGGCTCTATAGGCTCAAATTTCCTGGGTTCTGTCACTGTTTCGGAGTCCGCAGAAAAGGGCGCTGATAACAGCCTTGGTCTGGGAGACAAAGCTCCGGCGCAGTTTTACTCGGTGTCCGACAAAACCGTGGCTGACGGTACGATGTCCTCACCTCTGGAGTGGACGGAGGATATGGTTGTCAGCGAGGTTGAGAACGGGCTGAAAATATATGTCAAGGCGGATGAGAAGTATCTCTACGTCATGAGCAATGTGCCCAGGGACGGCGCATCAGCTCCCGTTTACAATTTGCAGCTAAAAAACACTGCCAACGACGAAAGCTACTGGATATACTACGCTTCCAACGGATTCGTCTATTTTAACCACGATAACTACATGGACAGTCAGTGCAAGTGGAGCGATGATATGGTAGAGTTCCGCCTGCCTCTGGAGACTTTCGGGCTGACACCGGGAATGGATTTCTCGACTCTGCGCATCTTCATGCAGGACAGCGGCAACGGCTGGAAGCTCATGAGCGACGTGAGGGCGGCAGCCTGCACTGTACCGTCGGATTTCGCCGTACTTACCGCAGAGACGGTCATCCGGCTGAATAAGGGCGAAAATTACAGCTACACCGCTCTCGCCGATCTTTATGAGGACGGCGCTTCATACTCCTGGAGCAAGGACGGTGAGAAGCTGGAAAACGGCAATTCCAAGACGTTCTCTCTGGAAAACGTTTCCGCCGGGGATGAGGGCGAATACACGGTGACGATCACCTCAGCCGGAGGGATCGAGAAAACCGTCACTGCTTTCAGGCTCTCCGTAAACGACAGTTCCGCGCCGACCGAGGGCAAATATCTGCCCGGTGACGCCAACGAGGACGGCACAGTCGATATTGCGGATGCTACCCTGGTTCTGCAATGTATCGGCAACGGGGACAAGTATTCGCTGAGCGTTCAGGGCGAAAAAAATGCCGACGTTGACGGCTCGAACGGTATTACTGCTATGGACTCGCTGACTATACAAATGGCAGATGCCGGACTGATCTCGCTGGATGAGCTGCCGCTGCGGAAATAACAGGTCGGGAAATAAACATCGGGATTTCAAAGAGAAAATGTCCCTCCAGGAAGAAATTTTCCCTGTCTTTTGGAAAAATTAAATATTTCTATGCAAAAAGATAAATTTGTTTTGTTAAAATAAAAAAATATTAAAAACCTTCGTCTTTTTGGGCCTCTAAAATCACTATATAACAGATGGTTTTTTAAAACCAGCTATGCGCCGCACCATATTGCCGATCCTCGCTGGAAAGACATATGCGGCGAAATACTAAAAAAGGTCTGAAAAAAGGTCTGAAAAGGAGAAAGAAATGAAAAAACATATTTTATCAGCAGCAATGTTAATGGCTCTTTCGCTTACATCATGCAGCAATGCAGTAAAGAATGTCGAAAACTCAGCCGAAAATTCGTCGGGTACTTCCCAGATTGAAAATTCCAACAAAGAAGATGTTGTAATTACAATTGCTTTGGCAGTTGAGCCAGAACCCGGTGAATTTGACGAGTTCAACAATGCCGATAACGGTTATCGCATTGAATATGTTGCAAGTCATTCTCTCCTTGATGAAAACGGCGATCCTTTGATGTACACAACAGAGGAAAGTAAAAAACAGGATTTTGATCTGATACAGAGGATAATCAATGAGGATGATATTGACATTGTAGGTGCGTTTTCATTCAATAATCCGGCTTATTACGAGATACTCAAAAACAAGGGTGCGTTTGTCGATCTTTATGAATTTATGAAGGACGATCCCGATGTGAATCCTGAACTGATGAACAAGCACGTTCTGGAACTATGCGAGAACGACGGGCATCTTTACGGTTTGCCGTCTTCTTATAACGTTCAGACAATGATAGGAAAAAAAGAGTATGTGGGCGATAAGCAAAACTGGACGGTTGATGAATTTCTGGAGCATTGGAACGCTATGCCTGATAACACCACAATAAATAGGAGTCGTAATGCGGAAGATATTTATTATACTATTCTGAGATCTAACCTCACATCCTATGTTGACTATGCGAAAGCGGAAGTGTATTTTGATTCTCCTGATTTCCGCAAATTGCTTGAATTTTGCGGTAGCTTTGAAAGTAATTACGGAGAAAAATCAGAACTTGATTACAATGCTCCTGATTTTATATCTGTATATGCGGTGACTGGTTTTATGTCATCGCTTTTAGGCTATGGCTACAGCGGTACTAATGAGTTATCAGTTTCTCACATAAAAGACGGCGAATACACTCTGGTAGGATATCCTGATTCTGACGGACAAGGCTCCTATATCAGTACAAACGGTGAATATTCGATATGCGTACATTCCTCAAAAGAAAAACAGAGTGCCGCATGGGAATATATCAGGCAATTTTATACAGAGGAGTATCAGCAGGATCATGTTGTACAGAGGTATGAACAATATATAGACGGCGAAAAAGTTGTCAGCTTTTCACCGGAAAGCGGTTTCCTTATCAATAATAATGCCCGAAAAACAACGGCTGAAAGAATATGCAACGGAGAATATTCTAACCCTACTTATGAAAACAAAGGCGAAACGTTTGAAACTCCACTTCCTACTATGGAGGACTGTGAGCTTATCGAAAACTATGTTGATACAATAAACCGAATCGACACCGAATTAGACAGATCTTTATGGGAAATAGTCAATGAGGAAATTATTGCCTATCTCGGTGGCGATCAGGATATTGACACAACCATTGATCTTATCCAGAACCGAGCTTCATTAATGGTAAGCGAAAGATCTTGATTATGATAAAAAAGGAAAATAATTCAGACAGCCTCTAAAAACCATTTCTGAGAAAAGGTTTTAGAGACAGTTAAGTATCTTAGGAGGACAAAATGGAATACAAATTTTATGGCTGGGAAACAGCAACGGTCAGACCGATCAACAATATCTATCCGAACATTCACTCACCGCTCGCATTATATGATGCTCTATCAGAAATATGGTCTGCGGACACCTGTGCTCCAAGAATGAGACATAACTGGACACCAGATAACAAAACTCTGGGACAATGTTCTATCACCGCATTTCTTGCGCAGGATATTTTCGGCGGAAAAGTTTATGGGATACTGCGTGACGGCGGAAATTATCATTGCTACAATGTGATCGGTGACTGTGTCTTTGACCTTACAAGCGAGCAGTTCGGCGATGAAAAGCTTGTATATGAGAATAATCCCGAACAGTTCCGGGAGATTCATTTTGCAAAAGAAGAGAAGCGATCAAGATATAAGTCGCTGAAAAAAGCACTGATGGAGTATACAAAATGAAACGGATAATGTTTGTCTGCCACGGCAATATCTGCCGCAGTCCTATGGCAGAGTTTATTTTCAGAGATATGCTGGAAAAGCGTGGGCGTGAGGCGGAATTTATCATTGCTTCAAGCGCCACGAGCACTGAGGAAATATGGAACGGCATCGGCAATCCCGTCTATCCGCCTGCAAAAGCTGAACTCGCAAAGCACGGTATTTTCTGCGGGGGAAAAAGGGCTGTACAACTGAAAAAATCCGATTATGACAAATATGATCTGTTTCTCTGCATGGACAGCAGAAATGTCACAAATACAATGCGTATCCTCGGCAGCGACCCCGATCATAAAGTCCGCAAGCTGCTGGAACATAAAGATGTTTCAGATCCTTGGTATACGGACAGATTTGACGCTGCCTACAATGACATTTTTGAAGGCTGCCGTCAGCTTCTGGAGAGCTTATGATGCAGATCTGGAATCCATGGCACGGCTGCCGGAAATACTCCGAGGGCTGCGACAATTGCTATATGTACTACCTCGATGCACAGCGTGACCGTGACGGCAGTGATATATATAAAACAAAAACAAATTTCAATCTTCCGCTGAAAAAGACCAGGCAAGGGGATCATAAGATCCCGTCGGGAACATTGCTTCACGTCTGCATGACCTCCGATTTCTTTCTGGAAGAGGCTGACCAGTGGCGTGAAGAGGTCTGGGATATGATCCGTCAGCGATCTGATGTGATGTTCTGGATCCAGACAAAACGTGCGGAGAGAATTGCAGGGCATCTTCCGGAGGATTGGGATGTCGGCTGGGATAACGTTATTTTGTGCGTCACAACTGAAAATCAGAAACGCGCTGATGAAAGGCTGCCGATTCTGCTGTCAATTCCGGCAAAGCATAAGGCGTTTATGTGTGCGCCGATTTTATCGGAGATCCACACAGAGCTGTATCTTGCCACGGGTCAGTTTGAAAAGGTTCTTGCTGACGGTGAAAATTATGACGGAACAAGGCCTTGTCGGTACGAGTGGATAAAATCTTTGCATGACCAGTGCGAAAATGCAAATGTGGAGTTTGACTTTATCGGCACAGGAAATTTTTTTGTCAAGGACGGCAAGGTATATCGTATTCCAAAGGCATATCAGAGAGTGCAGGCACAGCGTTCGGGACTAAGTTATCCGCCGGAAAATACGGATATCCCAATGCAGCAGAAATGTCGGTTCTGTAAAAGAAAGAACAGTTGCAACGGGTGCCATTGGTGCGGGAAATGCGGCTAAAAAGTCATAACATTGGTGAAAATCACGGAATTGCACATTAAGAACTTGTTCTCATAGGATTGCACGCATCTTTTCGGCGAATTTTACTGATTGCTGCGTTGAAAAGGCTCACCATACGTCAGTATGCTTTCGCTTTTTCGCCTTGCACTCAGTAAAATTACGCTCGAAAATCTACGCACAAATCCTATGAGAACAAGTTCTAAAAGGATACAAACATGAGAGAATTATTTATAATAGATTTGAAAGACTATGACCCAAAATTAAAAAGATTCAGACGCCCGTCAGTTCGTGGAATAATAACAAAAGGCAAGAAAATCGCCATGGTATACAGTCAAAAATATGATTATTATAAATTTCCGGGCGGTGGAATTGAACCAGGAGAAAGTCACGAAGCTGCGTTGATACGAGAAGTCCGGGAAGAAACGGGCTTGAAAATTATTTCTGATTCTATAAGAGAATTTGGCTCTGTTCTCCGCATACAAAAAAGTATTTACGATGATAATGAGATATTTGAGCAGGAAAATTATTACTATTTTTGCGATGCGGAGGATGAGTCAGCAATTCAGGATTTAGATAAGTATGAAAGCGAAGAGGGCTTTACATTGAAATATGTAATGCCAGACCAGGCACGAAATGTCAATCGCAGTCACGATCATAACGGCTATGATAATATTTTAATTGAACGTGAAGCTAAGGTGTTAGAAATGCTTGAATCGGAGATGATGCAGGGGGTCAATCCCAAATTCTGTGTAAACGTAAAATAGTGCAATAAAAGAGGATATGATGAGACCGGATGCGGAAGCAGACGGTCTTATTTGCATAATAGCACATGATCATTCAATTGTCAAGATAAAAATATCAATCGGGTATTCTGTCGCCGTAGTAGATTATGAGCTGTGCGTATATCTGACTCCAGTCCTGACGGCGTCCAGTCCACTTTTTCGAATGTACGTTGTCGTCCTTGCTGTGAAAAATTTTTATTCAGCTTCTTTCATCCCCATCTCAAGTGGAATTGCTGTAAACGGTCAATATCTCTGCGTATGGTAACAGCGGAAACATTTTGCATATTTTCGCCATTTGATAGATAGTTCTGAATTTCTTATATCGTTGCACCCCTCGGTTCATCTGTGTAACGGCATAGGTAATCGTAGATTTTTATAATTCTTTCGTGTTCCATAATATCTTCCTAAAATCCGCTCTTTCCTGATTTTGCGAAGAAGCTTGGATCTATATTCTCATCGGCTCTGATAAGCTCCATCCACATTTGCTTCTTATCGCCTGAAATCAGTTCTTTCGGAACTTTTGGGAGTTCAAACAAATGTATCGACAGCTTATCTGTTAGTTTCTCGTATCGTTTATCTTCCAGAATCGAATAAGACGAATGGTACTCTTCCGCTTTTGTGTAATTGAATCCCAGGATATTTACAGAAAATGTCTGTTCCAGCTCCTCATATTTCCTGCCGGATTCGAACTTTTCAGCGTACATTTCTGCCCAGTAATACAGTACCCGTTCTGCCGGGAATCCGTTCTTCCTTGCCTTAAGTTCTATTGCATTCCGGTTAAGCTGTGCTGTTGCAGAACGGTCGCTGTTCTTAGCAACTGTAATATCTCCGCAGTCAAATAGGTATGCAAGAATAATATCAGAATTGACATAATATTCCCGAAGCAGATTTCCAAGATGCTCTTTGAAATCTATTTTCTTGTAATCAGCAGCTTTTAATCCTCATAAGGTCATTTAAGATCGATTGCCGTGTTCATAAAAATCAAGCAGTTCCGGCGATTGATTTTCAGTGTATAAACAAACCAGATATTGAATCTATCCGCCTCTTTGGCAGTTTCCGCCTTGATTCCCATAGCCTTCTGCATATCATTTGAATAAGTCAGCAGCATTCTATCACTCCTCACAGTCTATTTTATTTTCTTTGCACCAGCGGCAATATTCCCGCACACGAACGTTTGCCGCTGTATTATATTTTATTCAATCGTGACAACCTCATCTAATAAAACCTGCACATTGCCTCTCACAAATTGATTCACATGAAAATGTCCTGCAAACCACTTCTGGAATTTCAGCTCACCATACAGTCATAAGGTGTCACAGTCCAAGTATATCCAATGTTTTCTCGTCCTCATTCCCACGGCAGAACTTATCAAGCACCTTTTGGAACAAATCCTGCTCCGGTGCAGCGTGTTTGAACAGCGTCATGCAGGAACGCAGCTTAAAAGCATCAGGATATCCGAATACTGCCATCAGATCGTCCGATTCAATATCAAGCAGAGTTTCCGTTATCTCTATCAGTCTTGCACCGAGAACAGGATGTGCGTAGTAGTCCTGTGCTTCTGTTAAATCTCTGATAGAAAAATATGCCGTAGTACCGCTAAGCCCTAGCCCTTGAATCTGTGGAAACACATACCAAATCCAATGAGAGATCTTCTCTCCCCGTTTCATCTCTGCTAAAGCTGTCTGATATGTTTCGCCAAATCCATAGCCATAATCTTGTGCATCAATAAACTTTTGCAAATCCGTTAAATATAGCTCAATACCCAAAACGCCATACTGCTCCTGCTTTTCACGGGGATAGTATTCGTCCATGTGGTCAGGATCAGTAGTTTCAGATACAGCGTATCCGAGTTTCTCTTTGGGTAAAAAGTTGTATAGTTCTGCAAATGAACCGAAATGATGCAGTGCTGTTACTCGTGTCTGAATTTTTTGTTTCGGTTCATCAAGACATGAGAACTCAATAAAATCACCGATCTGTACTTTCTGCCGCTTTTCATCGTTCAGCCGAAGTTCTATCGTCTTGCTGCCGTTCTTGATTTTCTCAAACGGCGAGGTTCTTAATTTCATCGTATGTAACATTATTTATCCCTCCTCACATATTCGCAAGCTGCCGCATTACCCAAGCTGTCTCCAATACATCATAGATATACTGATTCGGCGAACCTTCTTCAAAATATTTGCTATTGTCGCCGCCGAGCATCTCATCCGCCATCTCATCATCAATCTGGATTGCACCGTCCACCTCTGTGACGATATTGTCGAATAGTAGCGTCAGTACGCCTTTGCAGAACTGATTCTTAGGCAACACCGCACAAAGATTGTTGTGCAGATGCACCGTGAAAATTTTTGTCAGATTGCATAAATTTGACGCAGCAATACTGACGTATTGCAAGGAGAATTTGTGCGATATGACGGAAATTTTCCAAGCAGATGCATAACAAAGGCGTTAGCCGCTCTTTGCGCGGTGTTGCCCCAGCAATTTCTTTGTATTGCCGTGATGCTTGGAATAGTAAACGATTACTGTTTTCATTGGATTCTTCTATTCTGTGGTCAGATTATAAATCCTGATAAACGAATTAACATCCGCGCCGCTTTTTATGTACCGCAGCAAGATTTCCGCACAAGCCCGGCTGTCGCTGTCCGCCTGATGATGATCGAGCGTAATTCCGTAATGTTCACACATCACATTCAGCTTGTGACTCATGCCGGGCAAAAGACGTCTGCCTGCCTGTACCGTGCATATGTATTTCGCATTGTTTTTCCACGTAATGCCGTAATCGTGCAGACACTTTTTCAGCACGCCCATATCAAATACCGCATTGTGTGCAACCAGAATACCGCTACTCATGATCGGCTCGATTTGCTCCCAAAGTGCAGCGAAATTCGGTGCACCCTGCACGGTTTCTGCACTGATACCGGTGAGCTGCGTGTTGAAATAATCAAAATGCGTTTCGGGATCGACCAATGAGAAAAACGAGTCTGCAACTATGCCGTCATTTATCATGGTAATACCGATTGCACTCATTCGGTTGTTGGCACGATTGGGTGTTTCTACATCAAATACAATATATTTGTTCATATCATTATTTCCTTATGTAA
>JAGBGT010000073.1 GCA_017935865.1 Ruminococcus sp.
GCCCCAAACCCTGCCAGAGGCGCCGCCTCTGGACTCTGCAAAAGGGGCATTGTCCCTTTTGAAACCCGGTTTTGTCGTTTCCGCTGATTTTTTTCCAAAGCAATTGACATTTACATCCCGACGTGATATAATAAATGATGTATACGCATAACAATAAATAGGGAATCATAATATTCAAATAAATCCCGCGAGAAAAGAGAAACAATATGATCAAAAACATTAACGGAATGAAGATAAACTACGAGGAAAAAGGCGAGGGCGAGCTTATCGTCCTCCTCCACGGCTGGGGAAGCAATATCAAGCTCTTCGCCAACCTCATAGATCTGCTCTCAAAGAAGTATAAAACCGTGGCAATGGATATGCCCGGCTTCGGCGAAAGCGATGAGCCGCCTGCCGCCTGGTGCGTCAGCGACTACGCCGATTTCGTGGTGGATTTCCTCAGCAGCTATAACGCCGATAAGGTGATGCTGCTCGGTCATTCCTTTGGCGGACGCGTCATAATAAAGCTGAACAGCCGCAAGGATCTGCCGTTTGAAATATCAAAAGTCATCCTTGTGGACAGCGCAGGCATAATGCCGCCAAAGTCCGGGAAAAAAAGCTTCCGCACGCGCTGGTATAAATTCTGCAAGGGCATCCTCTCCACGGGAATTATGCGGAAGCTTTCGCCGAACGCCCTGGAAAAGCTCCGGGTTAAGTACGGAAGCGCCGATTACGCCGCGGCATCTCCCCTTATGCGGCAGGTGCTCGTAAAAACGGTCAACGAGGACTTAGAGCCGCTGCTGCCGGATATCAAATGTCCGACTTTGCTTGTCTGGGGAGTCAACGACACCGCAACTCCTCTCTCCGACGGCGAAAAAATGGAAAAGCTCATCCCCGATGCCGGTCTGGTGAAGCTGGAAAACGCAGGTCATTATTCCTTCCTCGATCAGCAGTACACCTTTAACCGCGTTATGAGCTCCTTTATGAAGATTGATTGACGGAGGAAATATGAATATAGCATTATTTTGCATTTACGCCGTAATTACGCTGATTTCCGTGATTTTCCTGTCTCTCCGGGAATTTCATATGCTCCAGCTCAACGGCTACAAAACGCCGGAACATTCATGGTGGATGAAGAAAAATTTCAGGCGGTATGTTTTTCCGCTGATATGCCTGGCGCTCCAGTTCGCGATGATATTCACCGGAGCGACCATGCCCATGGTCGGTACATTCTGCTTGTTCAACCTGAGCATCGCCCTGGCAAACAAGCCGGGTAAAAAGTTCAAAAAGCCCTTTGTATACACCGCAAGGGTAAAGAGAATGCTGGTGACTTTTTTCATCCTTATCGCGCTGATTTTCGGAGCGGCAGTCATCGTCGGCTGTCAGCGCTGCAAATGCGATGAGTGGAAAAAGGAGCTGCTGACAGATCCGCTGTCATATATTCTGATCGGCTCTGCGCTGTATCTGACACCGGTTCTCGTTCCCTTGGCGAACCTGATAAACAAGCCCATAGAGACTGCCGTTCAGCACTGGTATATCAACGACGCAAAGAAAAAGCTTGCCGCCTGCCCTGACCTGCACAAGGTCGGAATCACCGGAAGCTACGGCAAAACATCCATGAAATTCTATCTCAGCGAGCTGCTGAGTTCCCAGTACGAGACCCTGAAAACCCCGGAGAGCTTTAATACGCCTATGGGCGTGACGATAACGGTCCGCCGCGATCTGAAACCCACTCACCAGTATTTCATCTGCGAAATGGGCGCCCGGCGTGTCCACGAGATAAAGGAGCTTTGCGGCATCGCCGATCCCCACGACGGCATTATTACCTCCGTAGGGCCTCAGCATCTTGAGACTTTCGGCTCTATCGAAAATGTAGTCAACACAAAATTTGAGCTTGCCGACCACATCTCGGCGCTGGGAAAGGTCTACGTCAACGGCGACAACGAGCTTATCCGCCGGAAGATAGCGGATTATCCCAAGGCGGTGACATACGGCACTTCGGAGGGCTGCGACTGGCGAGCAACCGACATTTCCGTCTCCGACAGGGGAACGGAGTTCACCGTGACCTCGCCGGAGGGCAATAGCTGCCGATACTCGACAAAGCTTCTGGGAGAGCACAGCGTTCTGAATCTTACCGGAGCTATCGCATACGCCTCCGGAACGGCGAATATACCTATGGAGAAGCTGGTTCTGCCTGTCAAGAGAATTGCCGGCGTTCCTCACCGTTTGCAGCTTCTGGATAAGGGAAACGGCGTGACATTCATCGACGACGCTTACAATTCAAATCCCAGCGGATGCCGTGCGGCGCTGGCTGTTCTGGAGCTTTTCGATGCCTGCCGCATCCTCGTTACGCCGGGTATGGTCGAGCTTGGCGCAAAGCAGGAGGAGCTGAACTACGAGTTCGGACAGGAGGCGGCGCGTTCCTGCGACTATATCGTGCTGGTGGGGAAAAACCAGACCCAGCCCATCTACAACGGCATCCGGGATTCCGGCTTCGACATGGACAGGGTATACGTTGCGGATAGCCTTAACGAGGCTCTGGAAAAGGTAAACGCCTATCAGACGGACAGAAAAAAGATCGTCCTGCTGGAGAACGATCTGCCCGATAACTATTAAGCCTGCCCGGAGATTTCCGGGAAGATCAGGAAAAAGGAGTAATTACTATGAAGATAAATTTAGCGGTTCTTTTCGGCGGCAGAAGCGTTGAGCATGAGGTTTCTGTTATCTCCGCAGTTCAGGCTATGGCAAGCATGAACAAGGAGAAATACAACATCATCCCGGTCTATATGACGAAAAAGAGCGAGTTCTACACGGGAGAGCTGCTGACGGATATCAACAGCTACAAGGATATCCCTGCGCTGCTGAAAGAATGTACCGAGTGCGTTTTCGTCCGCAGCGAGGGAAAGGTTCAGCTTATACGCCAGAAGATGAAGAAATTCGGCTCAAACGTCATTTCCGATATCGACATCGCATTTCCTATCGTACACGGCACTAACGTGGAGGACGGTGCTTTGCAGGGCTATTTGCAGACCCTTGACCTGCCGTATGTAGGCTGCGACGTTCTCGCATCTGCCGTGGGAATGGACAAATACGTCATGAAGATCCTGCTGAAAGAGGCGGGCTTCCCGGTTCTGGACTGCTGCCGTTTCGCCTCATTCGATATGGACAGGATCGAGGAGTGCGCCAGCGAGGCAGAACGGAAATTCGGATATCCTGTCATCGTCAAGCCTATAAATCTGGGTTCGAGCGTGGGTATTTCCAAGGCAAACGACCGGGACGGACTGATAAAGTCAATGGAGGATGCTTTCGCGTTCTCCGACAGAATACTGGTTGAGCCGGCTGTAGTTCAGCTTAAAGAGATAAACTGCTCCGTTGTGGGCGACAGCGAGTCCGCGGAGGCTTCCGTCTGTGAAGAGCCGGTGCAGGCAAGCGGCGAGGATATCCTCAGCTTTGAGCAGAAGTACGTCGGCGGCGGAAAATCCGGCGGCAGCAAGGGTATGGCGTCGCTGAAAAGAAAAATTCCGGCAGAAATTTCTCCGGAGCAGGAAAACACCATCCGCACGCTGGCAGTGGACGCTTTCCGCTATCTCGGCTGCAACGGCGTAACGCGTATCGACTTTATGATCGACCTTGCCACAGAGAAAATATACATCAACGAAATAAACACAATTCCCGGTTCGCTGGCGTTCTACCTCTGGGAGCCAAAGGGCGTCAAGTATCCCGAGCTGCTGGAGCGCATGATACAGCTTGCCCTTAAACGTCACCGCCAGGGCGAGAAGATAAACTACACCTTTGACAGCAACATCCTGTCCATGGGAGGCAGCTTCGGCGCAAAGGGCAGCAAGAGATAATGGCAACCTGCAAGGAGGTTTCAAAATGACTGAAAAGGAAAAACAACAGGCGGGCGAGCTGTATATGGGCGGCGACCCGGAGCTTACGGCGGACAGGGTCAAGGCGAAGAAGCTTTGTGCGGAGTACAACGCTGCTCCGTACAACGACTTTCAGAAAAAGGAGCGGCTTCTGGACAGACTTCTTGCGCTGAGAGGCGAGAACACCTGGATAGAGGCGAATTTCTTCTGCGACTATGGCTACAACATTATCATCGGCGATAATTTCTACGCGAATCATAACTGCGTCATCCTGGACTGCGCCGAGGTCACATTCGGCGACAATGTGTTTATCGGGCCGAACTGCGGATTTTATACAGCCGGACATCCTATCGACGCCGGACAGCGGAACAGCGGTCTGGAGTACGCAAAACCGATCAAGGTCGGCAGCGATGTATGGATAGGCGGCAATGTCTGCGTAATGCCCGGCGCGACTATCGGCGATAATGTAGTCATAGGCGGCGGAAGCGTCGTTGTGGGAGATATTCCCTCCGGAGTAGTGGCAGCCGGAAATCCCTGCCGCGTGCTGAGAAAGATAAGCGAAAACGATAAAATGTAAGGCAGCACCGCACGCTCAGAGAAATATCATTACATAAGTCAAAAAAGCATCAATGGCGATGTGAAATAAAAATTAAAAAAGGACGGTACAGAGAAATGTTTGAAATTCTCGAAAAAAAGAGCCTGAATCCGACTGTTACTCTTATGAGCATCTATGCTCCCAGAGTTGCAAAGAAGGCAGAGCCAGGTCAGTTCATCATCCTGAGAACTGACAGCGAGGGCGAGCGTATACCGCTTACTATCGCGGACTACGACAGAGAAAAGGGCACTGTTACGATTATTTTCCAGATAGTCGGCGCAACTACAGAAAAGCTTAACCACCTGAACGAGGGAGACTGCCTCCACGATTTCGTAGGCCCTCTCGGCAGAGCTACCGAGACTGATGGACTGAAAAAGGTCGCTGTTGTAGGCGGCGGCGTGGGATGTGCCATTGCTTTTCCGGTTGCAAAGAAGCTCCACGAGCTGGGCGTTGAAGTTCACTCTATCGTGGGATTCAGAAATAAGGATCTGGTCATCCTGGAGGACGAGTTCAGGGCAAATTCCTCCAAGTTCGTGCTCATGTCTGACGACGGCACGGCAGGTGAAAAGGGTCTCGTTACCGACGCGCTGAAAAAGCTCATCGACAGCGGCGAGAAATACGACAGAGTTATCACTATCGGACCTCTTATCATGATGAAGTTCGTGTGCAAGCTTACTAAGGAGTACGATATCCCTACCGTTGCCTCCATGAACCCCATTATGATCGACGGTACGGGAATGTGCGGCGGCTGCCGTCTGACCGTCGGCGGAGAGACTAAGTTCGCCTGCGTTGACGGCCCGGAGTTTGACGGACACCTCATCGACTTCGACGAGGCTATGGCAAGAGGCGCAAGCTACAAGGCATTTGAGCGGAAAGCCCATGAGGAAGCCTGCAATCTGTTCAAGGAGGTAAAGTGAAATGGCAAATATGTCTTTAAAGAAAAATGAGATGCCCGTTCAGCAGCCTGACGTGAGAAACAAGAATTTTTCCGAGGTTGCTCTCGGCTATACGGAGGAGCAGGCGATAGACGAGGCGAAGAGATGCCTGAACTGCAAGAACAAGCCCTGCGTTACGGGCTGTCCGGTACAGATCGACATTCCGGCATTTATCGCGGAGGTCGCTCAGGGCAATTTTGAAGAGGCGTACAAGATAATCACCCGTTCCAGCTCGCTTCCGGCTGTATGCGGACGAGTTTGCCCCCAGGAGACACAGTGCGAGAGCAAGTGCGTCCGCGGAATCAAGGGCGAGCCGGTGGCTATCGGCAGACTGGAGAGATATGTTGCGGACAGACATAATGCCCTTTCAGAGACGTCTGTGGAGAAGCCGGCTTCCAACGGACACAAGGCGGCTGTAATCGGCTCCGGCCCGTCGGGACTTGCCTGTGCAGGCGATCTGGCGAAGAAAGGCTACGATGTGACTGTTTTCGAGGCGCTTCACGTTGCAGGCGGCGTTCTCTCCTACGGTATTCCCGAGTTCAGACTTCCCAAGTCTATCGTGCAGAAGGAGATCGAGGGACTTAAAGCTCTCGGCGTTAAGGTCGAGACGAATACCGTTGTTGGCAAGACAGTCTCCATTGACGAGCTGATGAAAGAGGAGGGCTTCGAGACCGTGTTTATCGGCTCGGGAGCAGGACTTCCCAGATTTATGAGGATCCCCGGCGAGAATCTGAACGGCGTTTACTCGGCGAACGAGTTCCTGACGAGAATAAACTTGATGAAAGCGTACAAGCCCGATTCCTCAACGCCTATAAATCCCGGCGCAAAGGCTGTTATCGTCGGCGGCGGAAACGTTGCTATGGACGCGGCAAGATGTGCAAAGAGAATGGGCGCGGATGTTACTATCGTATACAGACGTACAGAAAAGGAACTTCCAGCAAGAGCCGAGGAAGTGGAGCACGCTATGGAGGAGGGAATCGTGTTCAGATTCCTGACAAATCCCGTTGAGATAAAGGCTGACGAAAACGGCTGGGCAAAGAGCGTTCTCTGCCAGCAGATGGAGCTTTCAGAGCCTGATGCCAGCGGACGCGCAAAGCCTGTGCCGATTGATGGTGCATTTATCGACATTGAGGCGGATTGCGTTATAATGTCTATCGGTACGTCTCCGAATCCGCTTATCAAGTCCACGACAGAGGGGCTGGATACACAGAAGTGGGGCGGAATTATTGCCGACGAGGATGGACTGACCTCACGCGAGGGTGTATATGCCGGCGGCGATGCGGTTACAGGAGCTGCGACTGTTATTCTGGCTATGGGCGCAGGCAAAAAGGCTGCTGCGGCTATGGATGAATATATGCAGAAAAAATAAAATACACATATCGGCGAAGCCGACAAACATCGGGTTTCAAAAGGGGCGATGCCCCTTTTGCAGAGTCCAGAGGCAGCGCCTCTGGCAGGGCATGGGACAGAGTCCCATGTCGACCGGAGGTCGACGTTTGCTTTAGGCGCCCTGCAAGGGGTGAATCCGAAAACAGTCCAGTGGACTGTTTTTGGAGAGGGGACGCTCTGCAAGAGAGAGCGTCCCCTAAAAC
>JAGBGT010000074.1 GCA_017935865.1 Ruminococcus sp.
CGCTGTCCCATACCCTGCCAGAGGCGCTGCCTCTGGACTCTGCAAAAGGGGCATTGCCCCTTTTGAAACCCGGTGTTTATCGACCTGCGGTCGATTTGGGACTCTGTCCCAAACCCTGCCAAAGGGACATTGTCCCTTTGGAAACCCGATTTTTTAGCCTTTCTATTTTTTTCCCGTAAAGAAATTCCGTATTCCCTCAATAAGCATCGTCAGATAACGCAATGTCGGTTCGGCGATGATCGCAAAATTCACGCAGAGAAGAATACACTGCACCGACATCCCCGACACGCTGAAAAAGCCTCCCAGGAATACCATGCTCAATGTGAGGAGAATACCGCAAACAGCCCATATTCCCCATTTTATCGTATTCATTGGCTTGCTGATGCGGAAAACTATCATCATTCCCACCACGCTCAGGAGAATGGTCGACGCCGTCGATATATCCGCCTGGCTGGAATTGAAAATGCTGCCAAAGAATATCATCGCCGCCACTATTATCGCATCCGTCAGACCGGCAGGCAGCGCCTTCAGCAGAATATTGCTCATGAATTTGCCCTTTATCAGGTCTTTATTCGGTATCTGCGAAAGACATAGTCCCGGCAAACCTATGGTAAACACACTCACAAGGGAAATATGCGCCGGCTTCAGCGGATACGTTATGCCGAATATCAGCGTTATCACCGACATTATCAGGGAGAAGATGTTCTTCACAAGGAAAAGGCTTCCCGAACGCTCCAGATTGTTGACGACTTTTCTGCCCTCCATTACAACGTTGGGCATCTTGGCAAAATCCGATTCCAGCAGAACGAGCTGTGATGCCTGCGCTGCTGCGTCGCTGCCGGATGCCATCGCCACGGAGCAGTCAGCCTCTTTCAGGGCGAGAACGTCGTTCACGCCGTCTCCAGTCATGGCAACCGTCCTGCCGGCTTTCTTCATGGCGCAGACAAATTTCCGCTTCTGCTCGGGAGTTACACGTCCAAAAACAGTGTAGTGCTGCACTGCCGCTTCTATGGCAGAATCGCTTTCCAGCGTAGACGCGTCGATGTAATTCTCAGCGCCGGAGATCCCCGCACGCCGCGCAACTTCGGAAACAGTAAGAGGATTGTCTCCGGAAATGACCTTGATCTCCACGCCCTGCTCTGCGAAAAAACGAAACGTCTCCGGCGCGCTCTGGCGTATGGGATTGGACAGAATAACGAAAGCGAGAGGCTCGATTTTTCCGGTCAGCTTTTTTCCGTCAGGAATCCCCCCGTATCTGCCGAATACAAGCACACGGCAGCCCTGGCGGCTGTGGGAGGATATAAGCTCCTCAAAATCCGAAACGGAATCGCCCAGGAGAAATTCCGGCGCGCCCATGACATATGCGCCGCTTCCCAGGGTGGTGCTGCTGTATTTAAACTCCGAGGAAAAGCCCGTGAACGCGACCACCTGCGCTCCCGTAGGACGGCAGAAATAATTTTTCACCGCCAGCATAGTCGCGTTGTCCGCCGACTGCGCCGAGGCAAAATCGCTTATCAGAGGCATTATGGACTCCTCAGTCATTGCGCCCACCGGCTCAAATCCCGAAACGCTCATTCTGCCCTCAGTTATAGTTCCGGTTTTGTCAACGCACAGGGTATCGACCCGGGCAAGAGTCTCGATGCACTTCATTTCATGGACAAGAACTTTTCCCGTCGCAAGGCGGAGCGTGCTGATAGCAAGTGTCGTGCTGGCGAGGAGGAAAAGTCCCTCGGGGATCATGCCGATGATCGCCGCAACCATGCCCTGTATACTGCTGCTGACGCTGTTGTGCTCGAAGAAATGCTGCTGGCAGTAGAGGGCGATGCCAATGGGAATAATGATTATTCCCGTCATTTTGACGATCCTGTTAAGCGAGCGTATCATCTCCGACTGCTCGCCTTTCTTTGTTTTTTTCGCCTGAATAGTAAGCCTGGAGATATAGGAGTCCGCACCGACCTTTTGCAGCCTTGCCCGACACGAACCGGAGACGATAAAGCTGCCTGACATAAGGCTGTCCCCTGGATTTTTAATTATCTCGTCAGCCTCGCCCGTCAGCAGGGATTCGTTGACAGCGACAATGCCGTCTATCACCTCCGCATCGGCGCTTATCTGGTCTCCGGCGCGGAAGATCGCGATGTCGTCCAGAACCACATCCTTCGACGGCACAGTGATCTCGCACCCGTCCCGGATGACCTTTGTAGACGGCTGATTCATTACTGACAGCTTGTCCAGAACGCGCTTGGAACGCAGCTCCTGTATGATGCCGATAAGAGTATTCGCCACAATAATTGGCATGAATGTAATGTCACGGTATGTTCCGGCGTAGATTATCAGTCCGGCAAGAATAAGGAAGATGAAATTGAAGTAGGTAAATGTATTATCCCGGACGATCTCCCATACCGATTTTGACGGTGGTTTAGGCGGATGGTTGTCCAGTCCGGCAGCCTTTCTCTGGTGTACCTGTTCTGACGTCAGACCAAGCTCCGGAGCGGCGTTTACCCGGGGCGGCGGCGATTTTGGTATAACAATTTTATTCATGGATATGCTCTCTTTCAGGATTTTTGCAGGGGCAACACCGCATAAATTCGTCAGACGAGCTTTGCATGGCGATGCCCAAGTTTATTATATCACCTTTTCTCTATAATTTCAACAATTTTCACCATATTATTTTCCCGGATGATCCTGCTGCCGATTTGTACAGTTTTAACAATTATACTATTTGTATTATTCAAATCCGGTTTTCCGTGACGTATTCTGCGATATCAGATGTAATTCCCGATATTTCCGAGACTATATATAAAATAAATATATAGCTTTATATGCTGAAATATATACAAACCGTATATTCAAGAACATAACATTAAACTTTATAAATAAAAATTCCATGACCATTAATTATTTATTCAAAATTACAATTTACCAGACAACTCTTTATAGCAAATATGCACAAATTCATTTTCCGTCTTTAGTTCTAACTGCCGAAATTATTTTCCACGGCAATTTGTACATATTAAGTTAACATTTGGCAGCGAAAAATATGCTAATATAAATATAGAAGATATGCTGCTCCGCAGCGTGGGGCAGAAACGGAATTATAATGAAAAGAGTTGAAATTTATGAATAAGATCAGAAAATTAGCGGCACGGCTGACCTCGCTGACCTCCTCCGCTGTAATGGCTGTAAGCTCTCTGGGACTTTCCTCAGCGCCGAATATGACTGTCGATGCAGCCGACGGCGGCGATGACTATGCAAAGCTGCTCCAGTATTCTCTTTACTTCTACGATGCGAACTACTGCGGTCCTGACGCCGGAGAGCGTTCTCGCCTCACCTGGCGCGGCGACTGCCACACAAGCGATGGCGTTCCGGGCGGATTCCACGATGCCGGAGATCATGTAAAATTCGGTCTCCCTGCCGGATATACCGCCTCAGACCTTGGATGGAGCTACTATGAATTTTCCGACGCCTACAATGAGACAGGTCAGGCGAACCACCTCCGCGAGATCACCGATCACTTCGCCGAATTTTTCAGGGCTTCCACCACTCTCAACGGCGATACTGTTACAAATTTCGTGTACCAGGTAGGCGACGGAAAAGCCGATCATGAATACTGGCGTGCTCCCGAGGTCGACAACGATATGAGCACACGTACAGTCCTCAGCACATCCTCCGGGGCAAGCGATATTGCTGCGGAATATGCCGCCGCCCTCGCCCTCAACTACATAAATTTCAAGAACGAGGACGATCTGAAATACGCCAAGGCTCTCTACGATTATTCAGTTAAAACAAACACGATTACCGGCGCTCCCGGATTTTACGAATCCACCAGCCTTGCCGACGACCAGGCGTGGGCTGCCGGATGGCTCTATCTCGCTACCAACGACAGCTACTATAAGGATCAGTGTACCTCCAAGCGTCCCGAGGTCTATTGGTTCAATAGCTGGGATAACAACGCTCTGGCAGCTAACTGCGTTTACGGCTATGTCACCGGGGATTGGAGCAAAGCCGATAATTTTCTGAAAGGACAGTGCCGCAGCTCGGACTACTTATTCGCGGACGCCTGGGGCAGCGCACGGTATAACGCCCAGATCCAGTTCTGCGCGCTCGCCGTCTCGCGCCACACAAGCTCGGATTACAAAGCCTGGGCTAAGGGACAAATGGATTATCTCCTCGGAAACAAGGGCGTAGGCTCTGCCGCACCGACCTGCTTCGTTGTGGGATTTGCCGACAATTCCGCGAAATATCCCCACCACAGAGCAGCATCCGGATTCGGCAGCAGCGATGAATTTAACGCATCCGACGGCTCTTACAGCAGCAGCGGACACGTTCTCCCCGGAGCGCTTGTGGGCGGCCCTACCGACGGCAACGGATCATATGCGGATACCGTTCAGGACTACCAGGCAAACGAGGTAGCCCTCGACTACAACGCCGGACTTGTCGGCGCGGCTGCCGGACTTTATGCGGCTTATCACACCGGGGCTGTCGTGCCGGTTTCGGAGATCCCCGGCGTAAAAACAGGCGTTAACGACTCCGAGCCTATTGTGACGACTCCGGCTGTTACTACAGCTTCCGGCTCAGGAGGCACGGCAGTCACCACGGCAACTACCCCTGTCGTTGTTACCCCCGGCGTGCGAAAACTTACAGTCAACACGGAGCATTCCTTAAACGGCGGCGACCAGTTCGAGAGATGGTACTGGTTTGAATTTGACCTGGGCGAAAACGAGTACGTCAACAAGGTCGAGGTGGAGCTTGAAGCCGTAAGCGGCAGCATCGGTCAGTGGCAGGGCGCATTTGCTGTCAGCACATATTCCTCCGACTGGGTGCAGACCGACTCCATAAGCGGCAATTTCGGCAGCTCCGGAACTGTGACCTGGGAAATTCCCGAGGAGACCAGCCGGAATATCAAGTACGATTCGTCAATGCTCAATTTCGGAACATGGTGGAGCGAGTCCCAGAGCTTCAAGGTCAAGTCCGTTACTCTCTACACGACAGCAGAGGCAGAGGTGACGACAACTGCTCCGCCGACAACTAAGCCGGTTACTACCACTACAAAGCCAATCACAACCACAACTAAACCAATCACCACCACTACTAAGCCAGTCACAACCACAACTAAACCAATCACCACCACTACTAAGCCAGTCACAACCACAACTAAGCCAGTCACAACCACAACTAAGCCGATCACTACCACAACTAAGCCAGTCACAACCACAACTAAGCCGATCACTACCACAACTAAGCCGATCACTACCACAACTAAGCCAGTCACAACCACTACTAAGCCAGTCACAACCACTACTAAGCCAGTCACAACCACTACTAAGCCGATAACTACCACTACAAAGCCAGTAACTACCACTACCGAGCCAGTAACTACCACTACAAAGCCAGTAACCACCACGACTGAGCCTGTCACAACCACGACCTCCGCGCCGGAAATTGTCAAAGGCGATGTCAACGGCGATGGATATGTCAGTGTCGCGGATATCGTCGCCATGAGCAGATACCTGCTGGGCCATGGCAGCGCTGACGCGAAAACAGCCGATCTGGACGGCAGCGGCAGAGTCGATGTTTTCGATCTCGTTCTCATGAGAAGGCTTCTTATTTCCCTATAAAACGCTTATAGGCAATGCCGCACAGAGTCACGTGACTTTGTGCGGCGTTTTGCTTGACATAAACAGGGAATTGTGATAAAATGAAAAGGGTGATGTGAATGAATATTATTTTAGCTTCAGCCTCACCGAGAAGGCGCGAACTGATGAAGCTTATCACAGAGGATTTTACAGCCGTTTCCGTGGATGCGGACGAGACTCTGCCCGAAGATCTGGGGGCAGCCGGAGTTTCCGGCGCTGCGGAATATCTGGCAAAGGTCAAGGCTGCAAAGGCTCATGAGCTTTATCCCGACGACCTGGTCATCGGCTGCGATACGGTCGTAGTTTGCAGCGGAAAAATCCTCGGCAAGCCCGAAAACAAAGATCAGGCGCGCGAGTATCTCCATATGCTCTCCGGCAGCCGTCATACAGTGTATACCGGCTGCTGCATACAGTACAAGGACAAAAAACATTGTTTTACCGTAGGAACTGACGTCTTTTTCAACAAGCTCACCAACGAGGAGATCGAAGCCTATATCTCTACCGACGAGCCGTATGATAAAGCCGGCGGCTACGGCATACAGAGCAAGGGCGCGCTTTTTGCGGATATGATCTCCGGGGACTTTTACAATGTGGTGGGACTTCCGGTTTCAAGACTGAATCAGATACTGAAAAAAATTATGAAGGAGAATGACCTTATATGAATTCAACTGCTTTCCATAACGGAAATATTCTTATTCCCAATGAAAATATCGACATGAAAAAATGGGCTGTTATCGCCTGCGACCAGTACACCAGCGAGCCGGAATACTGGGACGCTGTAAAGGCTCAGGTCGGAGATGCGCCCTCGGCTCTTGATCTCATTCTGCCGGAGATATATCTGGAGGACGACGATGTGGAGCAGCGTATCGACAGCATCCACGGCAAAATGGAAAAAGCCCTTGCAGAGGGCGTTTTCACGGAATATAAAGACGCTATGATCTACGTTGAGCGCGTTCAGAGCAACGGAATCCTGCGCAAGGGCGTTATCGGCGTTATCGACCTGGAAAAATATGATTTCTCAAAGGGCAGCAGCTCGGAGGTTCGTGCGACCGAAGCAACGGTCATTGAGCGTATTCCCCCAAGAATAAAGGTTCGCCGGGGCGCGCCGCTGGAGCTTCCCCACATTATGATACTCATTGACGACCCGGACGAAAGCGTTATTGAAGCTGTGAACAAGTCGGCTGCGACAAAGCTGTACGACACGGAGCTTATGCAGAACGGCGGCAGCATCAGCGGTTATCTGCTGGATAAGGCTGCCCAGGAGAAAATCGACAGCGCACTTTCGGCTCTTGCCGACCCTGCATCTTTCAACAAAAAATACGATTTGACAGACTCCCCTGTGCTCCTCTATGCTATGGGCGACGGCAATCACTCTCTTGCCACGGCAAAGGAGTTTTATGAGCAGCTCAAGCGTGATAATCCCGGCAAGGATATGACATCCCACCCTGCGCGGTATGCTCTGGCGGAAATCGTGAACCTCCACAGCGAAGCCCTGAAATTCGAGGCAATTTACCGCCTTGTCTACGATGTTGACAATAACGGTCTCATTTCTGGTCTGACGGATGCGCTGGGACTTTCGGAAGATCCGGCAGAGCAGTGGGTGGACGTTGTCTGCGGCGGTGAGGAGAAGAAATTCTACATTCACAAGCCCACGTCAAATCTGTCTGTCGGCTCGCTGCAAAACTATCTGGACGGCTATATCAAGGCGAACGGCGGCAAGATCGACTATATTCACGGCATCGAAAATGTAAAGAACCTGGCTGAAAAGCACGGCGGCATCGCATTTATTCTCCCGGATATGGACAAGAGCCAGCTTTTCCCCACGGTTATAAAGGACGGCGCGCTGCCCAGAAAGACTTTCTCTATGGGTCATGCCGACGATAAGCGATTCTATATCGAAGCAAGAAATATTCTTTGATCTGACAGAGATTTTGCCGGAGGGATAAAATGAAATACGGTCTTGTTATGGAGGGCGGCGCAATGCGCGGACTTTTTACCGCCGGCGTTACGGATGTTCTCATGGAAAACGGAATTGAATTTGACAGCGCGGTGGGAGTCTCCGCAGGCGCTTGCTTCGGCTGCAATTACAAATCACGGCAGCGCGGCAGGGCTATACGATATAACCTGCGCTTCTGCCGTGACTCTCGGTATTGCAGCGTTCGCTCGCTGCTCCTCACCGGAAATATGTTCGGCGCGGAGTTCTGCTACCACACTATCCCAGATAAACTCGACCTTTTCGACTATGATGCGTTCACCGATAACCCGATGGATTTCTTTCTGGTCGCCACAGACGTTGAGACCGGAAAACCCGTCTACTTCCGCATGAAAAAAGCCGACAGGAACGAGCTGGAGTGGATGCGCGCCTCGGCTTCCATGCCCTTTGTCAGCCGCATCGTCAGGATCAATGGCAGAAAACTCCTGGACGGCGGCATCTCCGACTCCATTCCCCTTGGATTCATGGAGTGCCAGGGCTGCAAGAAAAACGTTGTCATCCTCACTCAGCCCCGGAACTACGTGAAAAAGCCGGGAAAGATCAATTCCGCAATGAAGCTCCTCTACAGAAAATACCCCGATTTTGTGAACGCCTGTAAGTCCCGTCATAAGATGTACAACGAAGAGCTGGAATACATCCGCAGTGCAGAAGCAGCCGGAAGAGCTTTTGTTATAGCTCCCCCGGAAAAGCTGCCCATCGGTCACGTGGAGCATGACCCGGACAAGCTTCTTGAGATCTACCGGAGGGGCAGAAAAACCGCGCTCCTACAGCTTGACGCCCTGCTGAACTTTATGAACAGACAGCCTCATTCTTCAGAATCTTAATATTACCGTTTATCGCCTCCAGGCTCACTGACTCACCTCTTTGCAACTGGGAGGCGATCATCATTTTCGCCAGACGGTTCTCCACCAGCTCGGTTATCCGCCGCTTCACCGACCGCACTCCGTATCTGGAAACATCCTTTGCGGCGGCAACGGCTTCTACCACATCCTCGCCGTAACTTATCCCGATACCAAGGCTCTCCGCCCTGCCGCGCAGCTCCCGGAGAGCCTTGTCGCTTATTTTAAGGATATCCTCCTTTTCCAGACTGCGGAATGTTATTATTTCATCTATTCTGCCGGTAAACTCGGTGGTGAAGCTCTCCCGGACTGCTTCCTCCGTCCTGCGGTCAGACGTTCTTTCGGCGCTGCCGAATCCGGGAATATGATGATTTTTGTCATCCGCCCCCACATTGGAGGTCATGATGATAATGGCATTTCTGAAACTGACCTTGCGCATGGAGGAATCCGTCAGCGTACCGTAATCCAGGATTTGCAGCATGATGTTCAGAACCTCCCTGTCCGCCTTTTCGATCTCGTCGAAAAGCACCAGTGAGTAGGGATTACGCCGTATTCTGTCACAGAGACTTCCGTTTTTGTCGTCGTAGCCCGCATATCCGGGAGGCGCGCCGATAAGCTTAGATACCGCGTGCTTCTCCATAAACTCAGACATATCTACACGAACGAGATTTTTCTCCGAACCGTAAAGCTGCTCCGCCAAAGCCCGTGCAAGCTCCGTTTTTCCCACTCCGGAGGGTCCGGCAAAGAGGAACGAGACTATCGGCTTGTTCATCTCACGCAGTCCCGACCGCGCCCGGAATACCGCCTCCGTCACCTTTCTCACAGCCTCTTCGTGACCTATTACACGCTCAGAAAGCTTCCTCTCCAGCTCGCTGAGCTGCATTTTATCCTCCGCCGTTATTTTCCCAACGGGAATACCTGTTTTCGCCGAAACCACTGCCGTCAGGTCTTCTGCCGTAAGAATCGGAGGCTCGGATTCTCCTATTATTCTGCTCAGTCCTTTCAGGCTGAATTTGCTGCCGCCAAGCTCCAGATATTCCGTGTCCGTCTTGACTTTTCTGGTGCTGCACCTTATTTTTGCCCTGGCGCAGGCTTCGTCCAGGACGTCGATAGCTTTATCCGGGAGAAACCGCTCATTGATATAACGAACCGCCAGCTTCACGGAAAGGTCTATCATCTCGTCCGGAATTTCAATGCCGTGATAATTTTCATACCGGCTTTTCAGTCCGCGTATTATCTCCACACATGAGGAACTGTCCGGCTCGCTGACCTGCACCGGCTGAAAACGCCGCTCCAGAGCCGCGTCCTTCTCGAACGTTCCGGCATACTCCTCAAAGGTCGTCGCCCCGATGATCTGCAATTCACCGCGGGCAAGCCTGGGTTTCATAATATTCGCCGCATCCATTGCGCCCTCCGCCGCGCCTGCCCCGACTATGGTGTGTATCTCGTCAATGAACAGGATCACATTTCCTGCGCTGACAGCCTCATCCATGCACGCTTTTACACGCTCCTCAAAATCTCCCCGGTACTTCGCTCCGGACAGCATGGCGGCGAAGTCCAGGGCAAAAATATACTTATTTTTCAGGCTGTCCGGCACAAGTCCGCGGACAAAAAGCTCCGCCACGCCCTCCACAATAGCAGTTTTTCCCACGCCTGCCTCCCCGATAAGGCAGGGATTGTTCTTATTTCGCCGAACCAGGATTTGCAGCACGCGCTCCACCTCTGACCGTCTGCCTATCAGGGGATCATTTTTCTTCACCAGCGATATGTCTGTCATATTTCTGCCGTAACGGAAAAGATTGGGCATATGGCTCATTCTCGGCTTCACCGCCTCATACAGCTCCTCGTGCAGCTTTCCGGATGCCACGCTCTCCAGACCGCCGCATATAGCGGAAAGGCTGCCTCCTGCATTTCTGATGACGGTGCAGGCGCTGCATGAGGATTCTTTTATCATCGCCGCAAGAATATGCTCCGGGGAGACAAGCTTCTTTTTATCTGCGGAGGCAATGGCATAGGCGCTGTCCAGAATACGTTTCAGAGCCGTTGTAAGATAGCGCATGGTCAGCATAGTCGAATTTCCCTGTCCCACAAGCTGCACCACTGCGCCTCTCAGCTCGTCGTAGGCAACACCGCTGCCGACCAATATCTCCGCCGCCTGGGTTCTGCCGTCTCTGGCAATGGCAAGAAGCAGATGCTCGCTTCCGACGTAGGTATGCCCCAGCTCCGAGGCGATCTCCACGGCATCATCTATAAGTGAAGCCGTTCGTCTTGTAAGGTGTTCGCTGTTTATCATATTATCTCCTCCTTTTTCCATATTAATATTATGCCACTTCCTCCCTGCGATAACAGTCGAAAAAAAATTTCTTACAGATTTTTTGTAACATTTTTTTTGCCATGTCATAATATGGAGTATGAAACGCGAATGAAGCGGTTCAAATACATCTCAAAAGGAGAACTTAATTATGTGTAACTCTTGTTTTGGCGGCAGCAACTGCACCTGGATCATCCTCCTCATCCTCATCTTCCTGGCATTCTCCAACTGTGGCTGCGGCAACAACAACGGCTGCGGCTGTGGAAACGCAAGGGACAACGACTGTGGCTGCAGCTGCGGATGCTGATTCTGCGCTAAGGGAAAAGGGGCTTGAAAAAGCCCCTTTTTTCTTGTAAAAAAAATTTTGATAAACATCGGGATTCCAAAGGGACTCCGTCCCTTTGGAATCCCGGCTATTATTGCTGCCCGATCACCCTATTCTTACTGTCCATAAGCATAGGCTGAGCCTCATCCACCACGCACTCCCTGGTTATAACCACCTGCGTAATGCTGGAATCAGACGGCACAACATACATCGACTTCATAAGAATCCCCTCAAGTATCGACCGCAGACCTCTCGCTCCGGTCTTTTGCTTGATAGCCTTCTTGGCAATCTCCATAAGCGCGTCGTCGTCGATCTCCAGCTCAACTCCGTCGTACCTGAACAGCTTCTTGTACTGCTTCATCAGTGCATTTTTCGGCTCTGTGAGGATTCTCACCAGCGACTCCTCGTCAAGCTCTTCAAGAACAGAGATCACCGGGAGACGTCCCACAAATTCCGGAACCATGCCGAACTTCACCAGATCCTTCGGGATAACCTGCTTGAAGACGTTATTCTTCTCCTCACGAACCGCCTTTATCTCGCCGCCGAATCCGATAGGCGACTTGCCTATACGGTTCTGGATGAGCCGCTCCAAGCCGTCGAATGCTCCGCCGCAAATGAACAGGATATTTCTTGTGTCTATCTGGAGCACCTCCTGGTTCGGATGCTTTCTTCCGCCCTGGGGAGGTACATTTGAAACCGTGCCCTCGATTATTTTCAGAAGAGCCTGCTGTACGCCCTCGCCGCTTACATCGCGGGTAAGGGAGGTGTTTTCCGACTTTCTCGCGATTTTGTCGATCTCATCAATGTAAATGATTCCCTTTTCCGCCGCCTTGATATCGTAGTCCGCAGCCTGAATAAGACGCAGTAGGACATTTTCAACATCGTCGCCGACATATCCGGCTTCTGTAACCGTAGTAGCGTCAGCGATAGCAAAGGGCACATTCAGCAGCTTGGCAAGAGTCTGCGCCAGAAAAGTCTTTCCCACACCTGTAGGGCCAAGGAGCAGAACATTGCTCTTTTGCAGCTCAACGCCGTCGTCGCTCTTCGCCTCGCCCTTTTCCTGGCTGATGATACGCTTATAGTGATTGTAAACGGCAACCGCAAGAGAGATCTTCGCGTCGTCCTGACCGATAACATGCTCGTCCAGGTACGCCTTGATCTCAGCCGGCTTCATCAGATTCATCTCCGAAAGATTGCCCTTTTTTCCGTTCTCGGCGCTTTTTTTCTGCGCCTTTGTCACTGCCGGCCCGAAAAGCATCTCATAGCAATAAACAACACACTCGTCGCAGATATTTGAATTTCCGGCGGAGAACATACTGTTGACCTTGTTTTCGCCTTTTCCGCAAAAACTGCATGACTTAAATCCTGCCATGGTAAAACCTACCTTTTCTCTATTACCTTGTCAATGAGACCATATTCCATAGCCTGCTGTGCCGTCATATAATTGTCGCGCTCGGTGTCGGCTTCTACCTGCTCCAGAGGCTTTCCTGTGTTAAGGGCGAGAAGCTCGTTCATTTTCTGACGTGTTCTCAGCAGGTGATCGGAGTGGATCTTGATATCGGTACACTGACCGCTGAGTCCGCCTGAGATCAGGGGCTGATGAATCATGATCTCACTGTTGGGGAGCGCAAAACGCTTTCCCTTTGCGCCTGCTGCAAGAAGAAATGCGCCCATTGATGCAGCCATTCCTATGCAGATAGTGGAAACGTCGCACTTGATGTACTGCATGGTGTCATAGATAGCCATTCCGGCGGTTATAGAGCCTCCGGGGCTGTTGATATACAGCGAAATATCCTTTTCCGTATCCTGACTTTCCAGGAAGAGAAGCTGTGCCACAACAAGACTGGCGGTGGTATCATTTACCTGATCCGAAAGCATGATTATCCTGTCATTGAGAAGACGCGAGAAAATATCGTAGGATCTCTCTCCTCTGCCGGTTTGTTCAACTACATAAGGTATAAAGCTCATGTTCATCGTCCTTTCTATATTTTGTTCAAGGCAGCGCTGTCCGAAGATCGTGCGGAAGGCACCCTAAAGCTGTCGAAAAATGTTTCTTTGTGTATCTAAAGCTATTGCCCCGCAAAAAACGGGACAATAGTTTTTATCATATATTACGTTTACTCAGCCGCTTCTTCCTCGGAATTGTCAACAACTGCTGACTCAAGAACGAGGTCGAGAGCCTTCTGAACCTTCATATCTGCCTTATATGACTCAACGTCAATGAATCTCTTGACAGTATCAACGTCCATATTGTTAGCTGCTACGATCTCTCCGAGTCCGTCGTTCAGCTCGTCCTCTGTGATCTCAAAAGCCTCGATCTCAGCGATCTTCTCAAGAGCAAGTCTGAGCTTGACCTCTCCCTCGGCGCGGTCTCTGTATGTATCTCTGATGGAAGCCTCGTCCATGCCTGTGTACTGACAGTACAGCTTCAGGCTCATGCCCTGCTGCTGGAGCTGACGGTCGAAACCGCTCATAAGCTGGTCGATCCTCTGCTCATACATACAGTTGGGGATAGGAGAATCCACCTTGTCGATAACCGTCTGGAGAACAGCGTTCTCAAAGGCACTGTCAGCCTGCTTAACGGCTGCATCCTCCAGCTTAGCCATAATGTCAGCCTTGTACTCGTCTACTGTCTCGAACTCTGTAGCGTCCTTGACCAGATCGTCGTCGATCTCGGGAAGCTCCTCGTAGCTGATAGCCTTCAGCTTTGTCTTGAATGTAGCCTCCTTGCCGGCGTAATCCTCCATCTGGTAGTTCTCAGGGAATGTTACGACTACGTCGAACTCGTCGCCGATGTTATGACCGCAGATCTGATCCTCGAAGCCGGGAATGAACTGTCCGCTGCCGAGCTTGAGGGGATGATCCTCGCCCTTGCCGCCTTCAAATGCCTCGTCGCCGAAGAAGCCCTCGAAATCAATGATGACCTCGTCATCCATCTGAGCGGCTCTGTCGTCAACGGAAACGATACGTGCGTTCTTCTTTCTGATCATATTGATCTGCTTCTCAACGTCCTCGTCAGTTATTTCTGCAACCTTCTTGGCAGCCTTGATGCCCTTGTAGTCAGCGATCTCGATAACGGGCTTTGTAACGCAGACAGCCTTCAGTTCAACGCCTGTAGCCTTGTCCACGGAAGTAACCTCAACGTTGGGTCTGTCAACGATCTCGATGCCTGTCTCAGCGATAGCCTTGTCCAGCTCCGGTCCAAGGAGAGAATTGATAGCGCCCTCGTAGAATGCGCCCTCGCCGAACTCTCTCTCTGCAAGCTTTCTTGGAACCTTGCCCTTACGGAAGCCCTTGATCTGGATATTTTTCTTCTGGCGCTGATACTCATTTTCAACGGCAGTCTCGAAGGTTTCGGCATCGATAGTGATGACAAGCTCCGTTGTGTTTACATCTGTCTTGTTTGATGATTTTAACATAATGATCCTCCATTAATATATACTGATGCTGTTAATACACCTAAATTATAATACCTGAAATATTATATCACATTTTGGATTTTTTTTCAATCAGTTTCTATGCTGCCGGCTCCTACTTCTCCGATTTTAACATTTTTACATAACTTTTTCCGGCTTAAACTGTATATAATCACCTGAAATGAGATGAAAATTGATGTCGTCGTAGGTATTCGTCACACAGAGTCCGTGAGCCGAACGTCCGTGTACGTGACCATAGTAACATTCCCTGATCTTATACCTGTAAAGTATCCCGAGAATGTCATAATTGAAATTCGAGCCGAAAATCGGCGGATAGTGCATGAAAACGATTGGTTCAAGCCCTGCGTTCACAGCGGATTTGATTGAGGTCTCCAGCCTCTGGACCTCACGGCGCAGAACCTTTTCATCCTGGGTCTCTCCGGGCATATTCACCCAGCCCCGCGTACCGCATATGCCGTAATTTCCGTAGGCATAGTGATTGTTGTGGAGTATTTTTATAGTATCGAAGCCCTCTTCCGCCAGAAAATCCTCCATTTTTTTCATCGTCACCCACCAGTAGTCATGGTTGCCTTTCAGGACGATCTTCTGCCCGGGAAGCTCATTTATAAAGCGGAGATCCGGCGCTGCCTGCTGCAGGCTCATGCCCCAGGAGATGTCTCCGGCAAGCACAACGGTGTCCTCCGGCTTGACGGTATCAAGCCAGTTCTTCTCTATTTTTTCCTGATAATCGCCCCAGCCGGCAAATATGCTCATGGTCTTTGACGGATCGCTGAAACAAAGATGCAGGTCTCCTATTACATAAAGCGACATAGGGCTATCAAAGTCCCAGCCTGCCCAGAACGTAAGCCTTCTGCTCCGATTTATCTATAACATCGCAGAAACGCTCGGGCTTATTTTTCAGATCGGCAAGGGCAGCCGGAACGGGAATATCCGAAAGCTCGGCGATCCTGTCAACCTTGGCATACTCGTCCATATCGGACTTTCCGCCCTCCAGAGCCTCCAGAACAGCCTCGCTGAACTTGTAGGGGCTTGCCGTAGAAGCGATGACCGTCTTGGTAGTGTCGCCTGTAGCAGCCTTGTAGTCGTTGTAGACCTTTACTGCAACTGCCGTGTGGGTATCGCAGGTGTAGGAATACTTCTCATAGATATCATGTATCGTTGCCTTTGTCTGCTCGTCATCGCAGAATCCGGCGCAGAACTCCTCGTTCAGCTTCGCCTTTACGTCGTCGCTGACTTCATATCTTCCCTCACTTGAAAGCTTGCCGAACCATTCTCTGATAACAGCATCGTTTCTGTCCGTCATGAGATACAGCAGTCTTTCAAGATTGCTGGAAATGAGGATATCCATTGAGGGCGACACTGTGGCGTAGAACTGTCTGTTTCTGTCGTAAACGCCCGTGTTGATAAAATCAGTCAGCACGTTGTTGATATTGGAAGCGCAGATGAGCTTATTCACCGGAACTCCCATGTGCTTAGCGTAGTAGGCAGCCAGGATATTGCCGAAATTGCCCGTGGGAACGACAATATTTATCTTCTCGCCCAGCTCGATCTCCTCGTCCTTGACCAGCTCTGCATAGGCGGAAACGTAGTAAACAATCTGCGGAACAAGACGTCCCCAGTTAATTGAGTTCGCGCTGGAGAAAACCATGCCCTTATCGCCGAGAGCAGCCTTGACAGCCTCGTCGGTGAAGATAGCCTTAACGCCGTTCTGACAGTCGTCAAAGTTGCCCTTGATAGCGCAGACTCCGACGTTTTCGCCATCCTGAGTTTTCATCTGACGCTTCTGCATGGAGCTTACGCCGTCCTCCGGGTAGAACACCATGATAGATGTGCCGGGAACATCCTTGAATCCCTCCAGAGCAGCCTTGCCGGTGTCGCCGGAGGTGGCAACAAGGATCACGATCTTCTTGCCCAGGTCAATCTTCTTGGCGGATGTTGTCAGAAAGTAGGGAAGTATCTGAAGAGCCATGTCCTTGAACGCGCAGGTCGGGCCGTGCCACAGCTCCAGCATATATGTACCGTCGAAGAGGTGAGCGATCTCCGCAATGCTCTCCGTCTCGAAATTTTTCACAGAATAGGCGTTATCAGTGCAGTAATGTATCTCCGCATCAGTAAAATCCGTCAGGAACTTTGAAAAGACGAAAGCAGCTCTGTCAGCGTACTTCATCTCCCCTACCGCTTTGATCTCGTCAAGCGTGACCGCAGGTATCTCCTCGGGGACAAAAAGTCCGCCCTCCGCAGAAATTCCCTGAGTTATAGCCTCTGCACTGCTGACCTTAACTTCACTGTTTCTTGTACTGTTGTAAAACATAGAATCACCCTTTAAAATTTAAATTCTGTTGTATCGTAAGCGTTTTGTATATAATCAATGCTCAGCACCCTGCTGCCGCTGATTATCACCTGTGCGATATCGAAACGCGGCTGCAAATTATTGGGATGCCTGGTGCAGAAATCAACGGCTGTTCTGATGATAAGCCCCTTTTTCCGCTTGTTTACGGCATCAAAGCCGCTCACCAAACTGTCCTGCTTCCGCGTCTTGACCTCAACAAATGCAATAAACTCGTTGTTTACGGCGATAATGTCGATCTCGCCGCCCTTTATCCGGTAGTTCCGCTCCGCTATCTCGTAGCCCTGTCTGATAAGATAGCTGCAAACCGCGTCCTCGCCGAAAAAGCCTGTTTCAGTTCTGCTATTCACCTGCGTCACCAAGTATCTTTTTCAGAAAGCTTTTCCTGTGGACCTCGCTGGCGCCGTATTTCCGCAGCATTTCGCAGTGCAGCTTTGTGCCGTAGCCCTTGTGCTTCCCGAAGCAGTACTGCGGATATTTTTCCGCGATCTCTTTCATGTACCTGTCACGGCTCACCTTTGCAAGCACCGACGCCGCAGCAATTGACGCCGATGTGGCGTCTCCCTTTATGACATAGCGGCAGGGGCAGTCCAGCTCCGGCAGCCTGTTTCCGTCAATAAGAGCAAGGTCGGGCTTTATTCCCAGACCTTCCACCGCGCGCCTCATGGCAAGCATCGTGGCATTCAGGATATTTTCGGAGTCTATCTCCTCCACCGTCGCCGCGGCAACAGCATACGCCCTGGCTCTGTCCCTTATCTCGTCAAACAGCAGTTCCCGGCGCTTCTCCGAGATTTTCTTGCTGTCGTTGAGATAGTCGATAAGCGTGTCGTCATCCAGGATCACCGCAGCAGCATAAACATCCCCTGCAAGAGGCCCTCTGCCTGCTTCGTCAACTCCGCAAATGACGGGATATTGGCTTCTCAACTGAGAATCGTAGTCGAAAAGCTCCTTATGAAGAATTATTCTCACCATAGCTATTCCCTCACCGGCGGCATTTCCAGAGTAACACGCCCCAGCTTTCCGCTGCGGAACTCGTCGAGAACGGTGATCGCAGCTCTCTCGCAGTTTATCTCGCCGCCGGAGATTATCATACCGCGCTTTTTGCCCACAGCCTCCAGAAGCTCAAGACCGCTCTCGCCGCCGCTCAGCTCCAGCTTGTACCGTTCGGCTAAAGTCTGGGGGTAGCTCTCCGCAAGATACGTGAGCAGCATCATGGCGAGGGTCTCGATATCCAGAATATCGTCGCTTATCGCCCCGGTAAAGGCAAGCTTAACCGCCGCCGTCTGATCCTCAAACTTAGGCCAGAGAACGCCGGGCATATCCAGAAGCTCTGTATTGTCTCTGAGCTTCACCCATTGCTTCACCCTTGTAACGCCGGGTCTGTCCTCGACCTTGGCGCGCTTTCCTCCCGCCAGGCGGTTTATAAGCGAGCTTTTACCAACGTTCGGTATACCCAGGATCATCAGCCGCACCGGAGCACCTGTCATTCCGCTTCTTTCGCGCTTTTCCATAAGCTCCTTCAGAACCGTGGCTTTCAGCGTGGGAAGAAGTTTGTTTATGCCCTTTCCCGATTTGCAGTCAACGGCAAGGGCAGTTACATTATCTTTCTTTAAATAATTTATCCAGACGCCCGTGGCATTTGAATCTGCCAGGTCGCACTTATTAAGAAGAACAATCCTCGGCTTCGAGGCTGTCATTCTGTCTATTTCAGGATTCCGGCTGCTCAGCGGAGTACGCGCGTCGATGATCTCCACCACCGCGTCCACAAGCTTCAGATTAGCCGCTATAGCGCGTCTCGTCTTAGCCATATGACCTGGAAACCACTGGATAACCTTCATATCTATGTTATTTTCCAAACTACTCTCCTGTCTACTCTTCAAGCGCCGCCGCACAACCGACGCTGCTTTTATTGTGGAACGTCAAGCCCGGGGGACAGTCTCAGAATCACCTTTCCGACTATGCAGTCCTCCGGAACAAGCCCTATATCTCCGGAACGGCTGTCCTTCGACAGGTCGCGGTTGTCGCCCATTACGAAAACGCAGTCCTCCGGTATCACGATGGGATAGCCGCCGAAACCGCCCTCGTCCAGATGCGTCAGCCCAAGCTCCAGGTACGGCTCGTGAAGTCTTTCGCCGTCCACGTATACAACTCCGGCAGCGAAATCTATGTTCAGCTCCTGACCCTCCACGGCGATGACACGTTTCACAATACATTGTCCCGTGCCCTCCTCTTCGCGGACAGCGCCGTCCTCGCCGAACGTCACTCTCCTGTCGCTGTTCAGAATCACGATATCGCCCTGTTCCGGCTCATTATAGACCAGGCTGACGATGACCTTATCTCCGTCGGAAAGGGTATTCATCATGGATTCGCCCCGCACCACCGCAATGCCCAGAACATAGGTAAACAGCAGCAGGACCATAAACAGCGTTATAAAGAGCATCTCCGCAAATTCCGCCGCAAAATTGAGGAGCTTTCTGCAGATTCCGGTTTTTCCGCTCACGGCTTAGCCCTTGTAGGAATCGGTGAGAAAGTCAAATTCGCTGAGCGGCGCATATTTTATGATCGCCTTGCCATAGATCTGATCTTTCTTTATAAGTCCCACGCTGGCTGCACGGCTGTCTGTGGAGTGATTTCTGTTGTCGCCCATTACAAAATAATATCCCTCCGGAATAGTTATGGGATACTGCGCGTCAAAGCCGCCAAGTCCATCTGTTGTGGAACCGGGAGCGATATACGGCTCGTCGAGGACTTTTCCGTCCACGATGACCTGACCATCTCTTATATCCACGGTCTGTCCGCCGACAGCGATGACCCTCTTGATGATACATTCGTTGAGAGACGGTATTCCCTCCGGAACATAAGGCTCTCCGTTCTCATTCAGGAGGTAATTCTTATCCTTGTTGATAACAAGGATGTCACCGTAGTCGATATCAAAATATACCGTTGTCATAAATACCTTGTCTGTGATGGCTTCCTCTGTGGGGACGCTGGTATCAACATTTTTATTGAGCGTCGGCACCATTGATCTTCCCACGATATTTACCGGGTGAAGAATGTAGGTAAATGTCATGACAATGATGAACACGGTTATAAAAGTCGATTCAATGATATCCAGGGCATCGCGAATAAGCTTTTCCTTCTTTCCGGACTTCTTGTCACCCTTGGAATTTTCGGTGCTTTCGGACTTTTTCTCCTCTGTCTCTTTCAGCTCTTCTTTTTCAGCGATTTCTTTATTCTCATCCATTTCTTACCTCACTGTTTCTATCGGCGCTGCCATTGCAGGCGCAAATTCAAAAAAATAGCAAAAAAGGGACATTTATGTCCCCGGAAATTTTTGCAGCAGCGGACAGACCGCGTTTGGAATACCACGCCCGGAACGATAAATTCAGCCCCGGAGCAGCAAACTCCGCACCCGGACTGTCCCCGTCTGCACCGCATTTTTAGCGGATCTGCTCCTTAACCTTTGCAGCCTTGCCGACTCTGTCTCTGAGGTAGTACAGCTTAGCTCTGCGAACCTTACCGTATCTTACGACCTCGACCTTGTCAACAACAGGCGAGTGGAGAGGGAAAACTCTCTCGATACCGCAGCCGTGAGCAACACGTCTTACGGTAAATGTCTCGCTGATACCGCCGTGCTTCTTTGCAATAACAGTACCCTCAAAAACCTGAATACGGCTCTTGTCGCCCTCCTTGATACGCACGTGAACCTTGATAGTGTCACCTACGTTGAACTGGGGGACATTTTCCTTCATACTTGATTCGCTGATTAACTTGAGTGCATCCATTTTCATTTCCTCCTGAATTTCCGAACATTCTTACCTGTCCCGGACTTACGCTTCAGCTTCGCGGAAATCCGGAAAAATAAACGACTTATGTCCACAAAAGGACTTTCAGGCAGCGGACTGCTCGATTTAATGTCTTTCGGCATTAACCCTCATCTGAATCTATATGACACAGACGGATTATAAATGCTCAATTATTATAACATACTTTGAATAAAAAAGCAAGTCTTTTCAAGAAATTTTTTCTTGATGCTGAAAAATTTTTTCGCGGAAATTATCAGCAAAATTGTATGTCTACACCTGTAATTTCATCTTCAGCTCCGAGAGAAAAACAAAATTTTCTCATCGTTTTAATGTCAGGATATGAGGCGTCTCCGGTATATTTACTGATTTCACAGCCGTCTCCCAGGGCTTCATATAAGGTCTCGCGGTTATCATGGAGCATTACGCCCTTTACTGATATTGTCGGAATCTCAAATTCTTCCATGGTGGAATCCGTTATATAGATATCGGCTATTGTTGTATTTTCAGTAATCTGACTGACACTCATGCAGTATTTGAAAGTTATCACGCCCAGATACTGCCCCTTGTAGTTCAGATAGCAATACATATAGTTAAAAGAAGTATGCTCCGCTTCTGAACCGACCGAAAAATCCTCCCCGAGCTGTCCCCAGGTAAGCGGATAAGAAAGCTGTTGTCCGCAAAGATACGTTTGTTCAATAGCTTCGTTAAAATCGAAGTCCGATTGCGATTCCGCAGCCGGATCGGTAGTATCATCTGTATTTTCATATGTAGTTGTGGGCGTTGTAATAATTTCGGTAGTTTCTGCTATTTCGGAAACCATGCTGTCCGGACTCTCCGTCTGCGAATCCTTATTGCATCCGGCTGCGGAGTACGTAAGCATGGCAATACTTAAAAATACTAAAAGCTTTTTCTTCATTTTCACTCCTTAATAGAAAATATCATTGTTTTCGCACAATATCCTGAGGCGGCGGATATTCCGGGCGTCAAACCGGATATCAGAGGCATTTTTCAGCGCCTCAAAGAACAGGGTAGGATTGTAGTTCGTCTGCGTTCCTGCCGGAAGTCTCATTTTCATATCGACGGCAGCTCCGTTAAGCTGACAATCGAGCACCTCCATATCCGGCTTGATGTCAACTGTTTTAATGCCCTTTTTCGTCTTTTTCTCCACGCATATCTCCGGAGCAGCCAGAAGCTCCTGCACCGCCCTGTACAGCTCATCAGCGCTCTCCGAAATCAGGGAGAAGCTGAACTCAGCCCTGGCAATAGCGGTTATCTTTTTCACCTGCGGCGCCACCGAAACTATCCTCATCCCCTCCGGCATGACGGCATTGAGCCTGTCGCGTATCTCCTCGGCTGACATTTCATCGTCGGTGATGTTGAAATCCATGATCTCGCAGCTACTTTCAAATCCCAGCGACAGAGCAAGGGCGAAGCTGTAGTACGGGTGCGGATTAAAGCCCTCGGTATACCACACCGGCAGCTTTGAACGCCTGAATATCCTCAGCATACAGCGGTTCAGGTCAAGGTGAGAAATATATTTCGCCCTGCCTGTTTTCTCAAATACAGCTCTCAGTCTTTGCAAAAACATTCCCTCCCAACTGCCTTGTTTACGCCGCATCCCGAGCATCTCTGCCGGCAGTTAGGCGTTGTGACGGACTTGTGCGCCGTCATGTTCTCGCGGATAAAAAATTTCTTGTCAACTAAGTAATCCAGGTGATCCCACGGCAGTATTTCGTCGAACTCAAACCGCCTGTTCGCATAAAATCCCGGGTCGACGCCGCAATCCTCAAAGGCTTCCATCCAGGTGTCGAATTTATAGTGCTCGCTCCAGCTATCGAACTTGCAGCCCCTTTGCCAGGCGGCATATATCACCTTGCAGAGCCGTCTGTCGCCCTTTGCCAGAACAGCTTCAAGCAGGCTGACGTTGGGGTCGTGGTAGCTCACCTTTATCTTTTTGGACTTCACGGAATCCAGCAGCAGCTTCTGCTTCCGCTCGATCTCCGCCCGGGTGTCCTGCGGCTCGAACTGAAACGGCGTAAACGGCTTGGGCACGAATGTGGCGCAGCTCACGGAGATCTGCGGACTTCTGCCCTTGGGACGATTTTCCGTGGCATAATACAGATCAAGGATCCGCTGCGCAAGCTCGGCGATGCCGATAATGTCCTCGTCGGTTTCCGTGGGAAGTCCCATCATGAAGTACAGCTTAACGCTGCTATAGCCGCCTGCAAAGGCTATCTTGCAGGTGCTCATGATCTCCTCCTCGCTGACGTTCTTGTTGATAACGTCGCGAAGCCGCTGAGTTCCAGCCTCAGCCGCAAAGGTAAGTCCGCTCTTTCTCACCTTTTTTATTTTTTCCAGCAGCGACTCGGAGAAATTGTCCACGCGGAGGGAGGGCAGGGACAGATTCACGCGCTCCTCCGCCGTATAGTCGATGAGCTTTGTCAGCATCTCGTCGATCTCCGAATGGTCGCTGGTACTCAGCGAGGCAAGGGACACCTCGTCATAGCCCGTATTTTCGCAGAGACATTTCGTCTCATTGTAGATAGTATCGGGGGATTTTTCCCGGAACGGGCGGTAAATAAAGCCTGCCTGGCAAAAACGGCAGCCGCGGATGCAGCCCCGGAGCACCTCCACCGACACGCGGTCGTGGACGATCTCCGTAAAGGGAACGACGAAATTCTCCGGATAGAAAACCTTGTCCATATCCCTGATTATGCGCTTTTTCACGGTTTGGGGCGCATTTTCGGTTACGGTCATGCTGCGGATAGCACCGTCCTCATTGTAGTCGAAGCTATACAGCGACGGGACATAGATTCCCTCGATCTGCGCCGCTTTCACAAGAAATTCCCTGCGGCCTGCGCCCTGCTTCTTCATAGCGTTGTAGAGGTCGAGAAGCTCCAGGTTGACCTCCTCGCCCTCGCCGAGAATAAACAGGTCGAAGAAATCGGCAAGAGGCTCGGGGTTGCAGACGCACGGTCCGCCGGCAACAACTATCTGCGTCAGTTCCTGAGTCCTGTCCTTGGCAAACACGGGGATTCCGGCAAGATCGAGCATATTCAGCACATTTGTGTACGACAGCTCGTACTGCATGGTGAATCCGATAAAATCAAAATCCCTTATCGGGTCGAGGGACTCCAGGGCATAAAGCGGAATGTCATTCTCACGCATAATTTTCTCAAAGTCGATATCGGGAGCAAAGCACCGCTCGCACCAGTAATTTTCGCGTTGATTCGTAAGGGAATAAAGAATTTTCATGCCGATGTGGGACATTCCGATGTCGTATGTATCGGGAAAGCAAAAGGCGAAACGCACGTCCACCTTTGACTTGTCCTTGATGATACTGCCCACCTCTCCGCCTATATAGCGCGAGGGCTTCTGCACCTTCAGAAGATGCTTTTCTATTTTTTCCTTCAAGTTCATTTTAAATTCTCCTTGGTAAAGGTGATCGGCATAAAATCCGACAGCTTATACGTGCCGTCGGCTAATATCACCGGAAGATCGCCGCCGCAAAACTCCCCCAGAACCTGTAGACAGGCTCCGCAAGGGCAGCAGGGCTTTGAAAAATCGCCGCCGCTGCTTCCTACAACAGCAATTGCGGCAAACTCCCTTACGCCCTCAGAAACAGCTTTGAAAACGGCTGTCCGCTCCGCGCATATAGTCAGGGAATAGGACGAATTTTCAATATTGCATCCGGTGAAAACCCGTCCGTCCGCCGAAAGAAGCGCTGCTCCCACGCGGAATCCCGAGTAATCGGCATACGCCTTTTCCGCCGCTTTTACGGCAGTCTGAAACAGCTCGCCGTACAAATTTCCGTTCATCGCTTACCTCCGCCGCTTCTGACCTTTGTCTTTTTTCCGTCGGGAGTCATTATATATGTATTTTCAAGAGTCGCGGTAAGATTTCCGGTGACCGCCCTTCTGTATTCGTTTCGCAGTTCGGTCTGCTCCGCTTTCTCTTCCTCTGTCAGACCTACAGTTTTTGACTTTCTCGCCAGTTCGTTGATCCTGTCGATTTTTTTCTGTTCCATTTTACACCTCCGAAAAGAGATATTCGCTTACGGCAGCACCGCATAAAGCTGTCGGTCTCGCTCTGTGCTGTGCTCGCTTATGTATTTATCAAGAATTTCCGCCGCCGTCCGCACGAATCTGATGCAGGGTCTTACCTTGTAATATTGCTCCGTGCGCTGCTCCGGCACAGGGTCGGTGTTTACATTCAGATTTTTCAGCAGTTCCATGCAGGAAATAGTCCCGTGCTTCTCTTTAAACTCTCCGGCAAGCTGCTGGATACGGCGGTAATGCTCCGTTTTTTCGCCGATATCGTTTTCGGAGCTGTAGCCGTAAAGGATCCCGGCGACCATGAACATCGCCGAACAAGTACCGCAGGTCTGCCGCAGCCTGCCCATTCCTCCGCCAAAGGAAGATGAAAGGCGCAGGGCAAGCTCCCTGTCCATGCCTGTCACGTCGGAAAAGGCGGCAAACACCGCCTGGGCGCAGTTTCTGCCCTCGGCAAAAAGCCGGCACGCCTCCTCTGCATGGTCAATATTTTCTCTCATCAGACTTCTCCTCTCGTACTTTCTCTATAAGATACTGAACAGGCTCTAAGAAACTCTACAGCAGCAGACGCATGAGACACGCTCTGCTCCGCTGCCTTTCAGTATCCCCGTAAGCTCACGCAGGGTGCTGCCGGTCGTACATACGTCGTCCAGCAGGATCATATTTCTGCCCCGGACACTTCCGCTGTCAGCCACCGCGAAAGCGCCTCTGAGATTGATCTCGCGCTCCCGGCGGCTGAGATGCTTCTGCTCGTCGGTTTTCCTGGTTTTAACCACAACATCGCAGCGAACCGGAATCCCCAGCTCTCTCCCGAGCGCCTTTGCCACAAGCTCTGCCTGGTTGCAGCCGCGCCGTCTCAGGTCGCTTTTATACATGGGCACAGGAATTATCATATCCGGAGCTATTCCGGAAATTTTCGGTCTCAATATCTCGCCCAGCGCCTTTCCGAACGCGTAGGGCGCATTTCCGCAGATTCCCTGCTTCATAAGCGCTATCGCCGGTCTGATGTTCTCGTCGTACTCATACGCGGCGAAAAAGTCATCAGCTCCGGGCACGGAAAAACTGCCGTCCCAAAATTCCAGCTTGTCCCGGCAGCCGCCGCAAAAGCCCTCCTCCCGGGAAATAAATTCTCCGCAGACCGGACAGCGCACCGGATATATCAAATCAGCCAGCAGCCTTAGCAGCTTCATCAGAAATACATGAACAGTTGGCACTTTATCATGCCGTTATACAGCTTCCTGCGCCGTTTTGCATCAGCTCCGAAAAACTGCTCGAACTGTTCGTGGGGCGATATTATATAGCTCTGCCTGTTTCCGCCATGACCGAGAACTCTTCCCATCTGCCGGTAGATATTCTCAGCCTCACGCAGCTCCAGAAGCCGCTCGCCGTAGGGCGGATTGCAAATAACCATGGAATCCTCCGGCTGCACAAATTTAGTTATATCCGCCTGCTCGATTTTCAGCCGGGACTTTATCCCCGCCTTGTGAGCGTTATCCAGCGTCAGCGCAACGGCGTCATCGTCGATGTCGAAACCGATGCCGCAGAATGAAGCCGTTCTGTCCACGCCGTCAATAGCGCGCTTACGCTCCTCCTGCCATATCCTGCTGTCTATAGAAGTCCATTTTTCCGCGGCAAACCGCCTGTTTATGCCCACCGGGATCTTCAGGGCTTTCAGCGCCGCCTCGATCAGTATTGTACCGCTGCCGCAGAACGGGTCGCAGACAACAGACTCCGGGCGTACCCTTGCAAGATCGACGATACCTGCCGCGAGGGTCTCCTTTATAGGCGCAGCGTTGGAATTTCTCCTATAGCCGCGCTTGTGGAGTCCCACGCCGCTTGTGTCCAGGTATATGGTCACTACGTCTTTCAGAATGCTGAACTGTATCTGGACCGTAGAACCTGTTTCGCTGAACCAGTTCACGCCATACTTGGATCTCAGCCGTTCCACCGCCGCTTTCTTTATGATTGACTGGCAGTCCGGAACGCTGTGAAGCGTGGAATTAAGGGAGTAGCCCTTGACCGGGAAAGCGTCGTCCACGCCTATAAACCGCTCCAGCTCAATGGAACGGACGCCCTGAAAAAGATCCTCAAAGGTCTCGGCGCGAAATTCCATAAGTTCGATAAGCACACGCTCCGCTGTAGAGAGGCACAAATTAGCTCTTGCCATGATATTTTCATCGCCGTCGAAGCTGATCTTTCCGTCGCTTACCCTCAGCTCAGTTCCGCCGATTTTTGTAATTTCGTATTTCAGCACACTTTCCAGCCCGAAATGGCAGGGGCAGCAAAGTCTCAATTTCTCACTCATTTTCTTCTCCTGAAGCTATTTTTTTAAAATCAGAGGTCAGACGAAATCTTTCCAGTCTATTTCATCTGACCTCTTGTCTTGATTCTTATTCCCAGGTTCCGTAGTCCGTGCCGCCGCTGGGATCTCCGCCGCCGGCTCCCGGATTATCATTGCCGCCGCCGTTTCCGGGGTCAGCCGGTTCGTATGTTCCTCCTCCGTTGCCCGGATCTTCCGTGCCTGTACCTGTACCGGGGTCGGCAGTTCCGCCTGTGCCGGGATCGGTCGTACCGCCGCTGGGATCGGTGCCTGCATCCTGCTGTGAACCGGGTGCAGGAGCAACATAGTGGTTACCGTCGCATATAGGCGCAAATGTCGATTTCCAGTAGCCCACCGTGCCTCTCGGACAATATTCACCGGCGATCAGTCCGGTCGTCGAACACATCGGAGCTTCGATGACCGACTCGACAGGGTCGAAATCATAGCCCGTATCGGGATACATGGTATTTGCATATTCGCCGATGATATTATACCACACCTGCGCGGATTTCAGGCTGGAGGGCAGCATCAGGGCTTCGTCATACTTCTGATAGCCGATAGTTACGCCGCTGGCGAAGTCTCGCGTCATGCCTATGAATGCCAGGTCATACCAGTTCTCAGTCGTACCGGTCTTGCCCACAACGACCTTGTTTGAAAGCCTTGCGGCAGTACCTGTACCGTTTTCCACAACGTTCTTGATAAGCCGGTTCATGACCCACGCACCCTCGGCAGACACAGCCTCCCGTGAGATATTCGTATTGTCCACCAGGATCTGATGATTTGCGTCCTCGATCTTCGATACCACGTGAGCCTTGTTGTACACGCCCTTGTTTCCGTAGGGCAGATAGGCGTTGACCAGATTTTCCAGAGTTACGCCGTATGTCAGCGCACCGAGGGCAAGAGGCGAATCCGCCTCGTCCTCAGGGTCAAGATTCATGCCCAGGGTCTCCGTGCTGAACTTAAACACCTCATGGGGCGTAAACAGCTCAACAAGCTGAGCAGGGACAGTGTTGTAGGACTGCTGGAGGTAATAATAGATCTTATTCGGCGAACCGTCTCCGGGTACTCTTCCGTAGTTGAACGGCCAGGGATTGCCCTGTTCGTCCTTGATATGATCCGAAGGGCTGTTATTGAATACAGAACCCCAGTGTATCCGCTCATTCTCGATACCATAGCCGTAGGTAGCGACCGGCTTCATAGTTGAACCGACAGCACGCGGTTCGACATTTGCAAAGCTCGTTCCCAGCGAGCCGACCTTTTCGCCCCAGTTGCCCACCGTGCAGAGGACTGAGCCGTCATATCCCAGGGCGGTAAAGGCAATGTGAGGGTAAACCTCGTCCGCCTCGCCGTCTCCGTCGAGATCGTACCATTTCCGCACCCAGTTCGGGTCACAGATATTGCTCAGGTCGGACATCCGCTGCTCAACATAGGTCTGCATTTTCGGGTCGATGGTGGAATATATTCTGTAGCCGCCCTTGTTTATCCTGTTGATGGCGTCCTGCTGATTGCAGTTGTACATCTCCATGACGTAGCCTGCCGCCTCGTACATCAGCGCGTCCATTTCCCAGGTGAATGCCGTCTGCTCCTCCTTCATCTGCTGGAGGTCGACCTCCGGGTGGAGCTTTTTATATTCCGGGGAATCGGTAAAGAGTATTTTCTCTGCCAGAGCCGCCTGGTACTCGTCGTAGGTCAGCGCACCGTTTTTATACATCTGCCAGAGAACGTACTCCTGACGAGTCCTGTTGTTGGCGTGTCCGTCTACGATCTGCTCCTTGGTTTCCTCGTCGTAGGTTTCGACGAACGGGCCGTAATATTCCGGGCTTTGCGGAATTGCCGCCAGAACAGCAGCCTCGGCAGCGGTCAGATCCTCGACGTTCTTGCCGAAATAATCTGTTGCGGCGACCTGTATGCCGTTTCGCGGTCCGCCGAAGCCGATGTAGTTCAGGTACTCCTCCAGGATCTCATCCTTTGAGTAGGTCTTTTCCAGTTGCATCGCCGAGAGGATCTCGCGTATCTTACGCTGTGGAGTCTGCTCGGTATCTCCGGTCAGGTTCTTGATAAGCTGCTGAGTAATAGTCGAGCCGCCCTGCTGGGTGTCGTAGAAATGCAGGAACATATTTAGAAAAGCCGAGAATGTCCGCTTATAGTCCACGCCGTCGTGGAGGTAAAAACGCTCGTCCTCCGCGCAGACAAAGGCATTCCGCACGTGCTGCGGTATTCTGTCGATAGAAACGGGAATACGCTGAACGTCCGTTTTGACGTGTTTGAGGACAACAAGCTGCTCCTCGCCGTTTTCGTCGATCTCCGTGCCGTAGAAATAAGTATCGCTTCCCGATTCCAGCTCCGCCAGGGTGATGCTGGAGGAATCGTCCATAAAGTCCAGCACGTAGACCGTAAGCGCCGTGGCGACAATAGTTCCGGTAATGATAACAACAATGAACAAAGACAGCAGCGTCGTGGCAATAACCATAAAAAAGCGCTTGATAAAGAGAAGTATCTTATTTTTTTTCTTTTTCTTCTTCGTCTTTGGCTGTCTTTCACCGCTGCCGGCAGTTTCAACGGAGATATTTCCGTCGTCAAGCATTGATTTTGACATTATGTTATTCCCGGGGCAGAAAAAAGCTCCGGAATCTCCTTTCTTTCTGGATATAAGGGTCTGTTTGATCTTTCTGTTCATGTGTGGATCTCCGGGCATAATTCTGCCGGGGAACAGGTCAGGCATACTGTCGTATGGAAGAGAATATTTTCACAGTGTTGCCTATAAATACACATTATACATTATACCACATTTTTTTCGCTTTGTTAAGGGCTTGGACGATTTTTTTCCGTTTTTTCATAATTTTTATGAATTTTGTATATTTTATCGGAATCGCGAAATAATAATTGTAAATTTTCGGCAAAGGAATACAGATATGATAAAATCAATTGACAAACGCATTTACCTCATAATTATGGTTGCGATCACGATTTCCGGGTTCATCATAATCTGCACACTCGGGCAGTCGCTTCACCGGCGCAGGATAGAGGCAAAGGTCTCCCAGATTCCCCAGGAGATGCCGGCTGCCGTGTGTACTGTCCGCGAATATAACGGACGGATCGGCGTATTCAAGGGTGAAAGCAGAGCGCCTTACCGCATAATAGATTATGACGTAAGGCTTCTCTCGGACTATGACCGGGAGCAGCTCCGGGAGGGACTGGTTATCGAGTCAGACCGTGAGTTGCAGCAGCTTATTGAGGATATTGCGACATAAGATAATCGACCTCAGGAAGATAAATGGGGTTTGGGGCAGCGCCCCGAGTCGGCGAAGCCGATAAACACCGGGTTTCAAAAGGGGCATTTTCCCTTTGGAAACCCGGTGCTATCGACCTCCGGTCGATTTGGGACTCCGTCCCAAACCCTGCCGATTCCTGTGCTTTTTCTTCTTGCGGACAGAAAAGCCAAAGCTTCCTATTTTCTCCCCCAATGCAAAATATTCCCCATGAGCATATGCGGCAAGTCCGCATTTTTGCAGATCAAGCCTTCCGCTGCCGTCAATGTACTTCTCATCCACGTCGACCCCGACTATCTCCGCCAGAAACATCGTGTGGCTGCCCAGCAGCTTTTCCTCTGTCACGCGACACTCCAGGCTAACCGGACACTCATCTATCAGCGGCGCGGACACCTTTTCCGCCGGAATTATATGAAATCCGCAGGCAGCCGCCTTGTCCGTGTCCCGTCCGCTTTTAACTCCGCAGAAATCGGTCTCCCGAACCATGGCGGCGGTCGTCAGATTAATAACAAACTCGCCGCTTTCCCGTATAAGCTCATGAGAAAATCGTTCGGGGCGGACGGATATATATGTCATGGCAGGACGGGTGCAGACGATGCCTGTCCACCCTATCGTCAGAATATTGGGCTTTTCTGCCGTTCCGCAGCTAACAAGAACAGCAGGTACAGGCGCAAGCAGAGCGCTCCCTTTCCAGAATTGTTTCGCCATAGATCAGACTCCTATCTCTCAGAGCCTGTATAGAACAAGCCCCTGTTTCCGAGAATATTATAACACATATCCCAGAAAATTGCAAGAAGCGATTTTTTCATTTGACAAGCGAAAATATATGTGTTATAATGTAAGGGTGTAATTGTATAAACTGCTTGTAAAGGAGAATTACCTTGGCTAACAATAAGATACGCAACTTCTGCATCGTTGCACATATAGACCACGGCAAATCTACTCTGGCTGACCGTATTCTCGAAAAAACCGAGACTGTTGCCATCCGCGATATGGAGGATCAGCTACTGGATAATATGGACATCGAGCGCGAACGCGGAATCACCATAAAAGCCCGCGCTGTCCGCCTGAAATATACTGCTAAGGACGGCGAGGACTACATCTTCAACCTCATTGATACTCCCGGACACGTAGACTTCAATTATGAGGTCTCGCGCTCACTTGCCGCCTGCGAAGGCGCTGTGCTGGTGGTGGACGCATCCCAGGGGATCGAGGCTCAGACTCTTGCCAATACGTATCTTGCCATTGAGCACGACCTGGAGGTCGTACCCATCGTGAACAAGATCGACCTGCCCTCTGCCGACCCCGAGCGCGTCTGTGCGGAGGTGGAAAACGTTATCGGCATCCCGGCTATGGACGCGCCGAGAATTTCCGCCAAAATGGGCATTAATATCGAGGAGGTGCTGGAGCGCATCGTTACCGACATTCCTGCGCCTGTGGGTGATACGGAAAAACCGCTGAAAGCCCTTATCTTCGACAGCTACTACGACCCATACAAGGGCGTTATCATCTACGTGCGCATAAAGGAGGGTACCGTCAAGGTCGGCGACAGCATCCGCCTTATGGCGACCGGAGCAGTTTTCACTGTAGTCGAGGCAGGCTTTATGGATGCCGTATCATTGGTGAACAACGGCTCTCTGGATGCCGGAGAGGTAGGCTACATCGCCGCCTCAATAAAGAGCATCGGCGATACCCGCGTCGGCGATACTGTCACCAACAACGATTTCCCCTGCGACGAGCCGCTGCCCGGTTACCGAAAAGTAAATCCTATGGTTTTCTCCGGTATTTACCCTGCCGACGGCGCGAAATACGGAGATCTCCGGGACGCCCTGGAGAAATTGCAGCTCAACGACGCCTCCCTCTCCTTTGAGCCTGAAACCTCAATCGCGCTGGGATTCGGATTCCGATGCGGTTTTCTGGGACTTCTCCACATGGAGATCATCCAGGAACGTCTGGAGCGCGAATACAACCTTGACCTCATAACGACCGCGCCCTCTGTTATTTATAAAGTCACCATGACAAACGGAGAAGTTCAGTATATCGACAACCCCACCAACTATCCCGACCCTGCTCTTATCCAGCAGGCGGAAGAGCCTATGGTAAAGGCGAGTATTCTTTCTCCCTCGGACTACGTGGGAAATATTATGGAGCTTTGCCAGGACAGACGCGGAATTTTCAAGGATATGAAATATCTGGACGACACTCGTGTGGAGCTGCACTACGAGCTGCCGCTGAACGAGATCGTCTACGACTTTTTCGACGTGCTGAAATCCCGGACAAAGGGCTACGCAAGCTTCGACTACGAGATGATGGGCTATGTGCCGTCAAAGCTGGTGAAGCTGGATATCCTGCTGAACGGCGATATCGTGGACGCACTTTCGTTTATCATCCACGCGGACAAGGCATACGGAAGAGCACGTAAAATTGCGGAAAAGCTCAAGGAAAACATTCCGCGTCAGCTCTTTGAAGTGCCTATCCAGGCGGCTATCGGCGGAAAGATCATCGCCCGGGAGACTGTCAAGGCTATGCGTAAGGATGTTCTCGCGAAATGCTACGGCGGCGATATCACACGTAAGAAAAAACTGCTGGAGAAGCAGAAAGAGGGCAAAAAGCGCATGAGGCAACTGGGCACTGTCGAAGTTCCCCAGGAGGCGTTCATGAGCGTTCTGAAACTCGACTCATAAGGAGACTGCCATGATCTTCAACTGCATCATCATTTCCCTCGCCGGTCTGTTTCTTATTCTGAGCATAATTTCCGCGGCGACCGAAGAAATGAACATAAAAAGAGCCTCTGTACGCAATTTTTTCCGGCGGATAAGAATAACTATACGCGAAGTCACGCTCGTTAAATATATTGCCGCAGTCCTGCTGACTCTCTGGCTCGCCGCCAAGTTCAGCAGCTCCGGGCTTGTACCGGCTCTGTGCGCCTTGGCTGTGTTTACCCTCGGCGTGGTCATCTCGGAGTATTATCTCATCTTCTTCCGGAGAAAAGCCGTAAAATGGCAAAAACCGCTGATGCCGATGATGCCGCTTCCGGAAACGCCTCTCGCAAAAGACGCTCCGCCGGCAAAAATGACTGCGGAAGCCGAGCCTGCTCAGCAGACAGAATAAGGAGAATAATATGAACAGCATATATAATTGTCCCCATTGCGGAAAAAAATCTTTTAATCCCTGGAAAAAAGCTATGGCAGGTCAGCTCAACTCCCCCGGCAAGGTGTGCATGGAGTGCGGCAGAAAAGCCGTGAACGGTAAGGCTGCGACTGTTTTCAACGCTGTTTTCAGCACAATTATGTTCGCGCTTATCATTATAATTTATCTCTGCGCGCCAAAGACCCGGGGAACAAGCATGGCGTGGCTGGACACCTTTGAGTGGTTTATCAACATCGGTCTGCTGCTGCTGAAGATCATCGTGCCCAGGCTGGCAAACGCGTTCTTCTTCCGGCTCGCTCCGGCTATACGTATCGACCCTGTATCATGAGCGATCTGGGGATCTACATACACGTACCGTTCTGCGGAAAAAAATGCGGCTACTGCGATTTTTTCTCCGTCAGCTACCGCAAAGAAAAAGCAGACGCCTATACCGAGGCAGTCTGCCGGAATATCCGCAGCTATGGGGACAGCGCCATTTCCGTTGACACTGTCTATTTTGGCGGAGGTACGCCCTCTCTCCTCACTCCGGCACAGTTAGAGCAGATCTTGCTGGAGATACGCGGCTGCTTTCAACTGTCGGACGCCTGCGAAATAACTCTTGAAGCCAATCCCGGCACTGTAAGCGAAAAAAAGCTGGCGGAGCTGCGAAAAACAGGGATAAACCGGCTTTCCCTGGGTGTGCAGTCCCTCAACGACAACGAACTCAGACTGCTGGGCAGGACTCACTCCGCCGAAAGAGCCGTAAAAGCCGTAAAAGACGCGGTAAATGCCGGATTTGAGAACATTTCCTGCGACCTGATGCTCGCCCTGCCCGGACAATCGGAGGAGGATCTGCTCCGCTCCGTCGACAGGCTCGCGGAGCTGCCCATACAGCACGTTTCCGCCTATATCCTGTCAATAGAGGAGGGCACAGCGTTTGACTGCCAGGACATCCGCAGCCGGCTTCCGGATGACGACGAGACCGCCGGACTGTACATCGCTATGACCGAACGCCTCCGGGAAAAGGGCTTCCGGCAGTACGAGGTGTCCAACTTCGCCAAGGAAGGCTACGAAAGCCGCCATAACTGCCGATACTGGAAATGCCTGGATTATCTTGGCATAGGGCCTTCGGCACACTCCTGCTTCGGCGGAAAACGATTTGCGGCGGCTGCTGATACGGAACTGTTTATCAGCTCCCCCGTTCAGCCCGTGGAGATCACTGACGACTGTCCCTGCGGCTTCATAGAATATTCCATGCTGCGTCTGCGGTTGGCGGAAGGGTTATCCCTCAGCGACATTGAAGATCGGTTCTCCCCGGAAAAACGCCTGTCCGTCGAAAAAAAAATTGCCCCGCTTGCAGAAGCCGGGTATCTGAAATTCGACGGCGACAGGCTCGCCCTTACGCCAAAAGGTTTTCTCGTTTCAAATTCAGTTATAATTGATCTGCTTGGAATCTGAGCAGAAAAAATCAAATTTATTTCAGAAGCTCCTCCCGCATCTCCCGGAGGAGCTTTTTTTCGCGCCGTGACACCTGCACCTGAGTCATACCCAGAAATTTCGCAGCTTTGGTCTGGGTCATGTTCCGAAAATAGCGTAAGTCCAGAAGTCTCCTGTCCTCCGCCGGAAGTTTCTGCATGATCTGCCGCAGGGCAATAAGGTCAACGATCGCTTCATCCGGAGCTTCTACCGGCACGTCAAGCTGACCCTCCTCGTCGTCCGGCGCAGTCAGGGAAATAAGCGGCTGAGCCGAACACAGCGCCTGCGCCACCGTACTCTCCGGCTCTCCGGCAAGCTCAGAAAGCTCGGAGATCGTCGGTTCACGCCGATGCTGCTGAGAAAATTCCCAGCTTATCTTTTGCAGCCGCTGGGATAATTCTTTAAGCGTCCGGCTGACTTTCAGCGTTCCCCCGTCCCGGAAAAGCCGCTTTATTTCGCCGAGAATTACCGGTACAGCGTAGGTGGAGAATTTCACACCCCGGCTCACATCGAAGGCTTTGACAGCCTTGACCAGCCCCAGACATCCGGCGGAATAAAGCTCCTCATAATCAATTCCACGGCTGCGGAAACGATTGGCGCAAAGATGCACCAGCCCCAGATTATCCTCCGCCGCCGGAAGCTTTTCATCGTCAAACATGATCCGCCAGCTTCTTTCTCATAGTCACCACAGTGCCCTTGTTCACCCGGCTCTTCACCGTCAGCTTGTCCATAAACGACTCCATTACCGAAAATCCCAGCCCGGAACGCTCCTCCTCCGGAGCAGTGGTAAACAGCGGCTCCATAGCCTGTGCCACATCGGAAATGCCGCAGCCTTTGTCCTTGATTCGTATGTAGATCTCGCGGTTCGCCAGCAGCTTTACGGCGATCTCAACAGTTCCGTGAGTACCGCGGTAACCATGTACTATGGCGTTTGTCACAGCCTCCGAAACTGCTGTGCGGATGTCGGAAAGCTCCTCCACCGTCGGGTCGGCATGAACCAGAAACGAGGAGACTGCCGCCCTCGCCGTGCTCTCGTTGACGGAAAGCGAGGGCATTGTAAACTTGATCTCGTTGATAATATCCATAATTTCACCTCTTATAATATTTTAACAATTCTTTCGATGCCCGAAAGCCGCAGAACACGGCGTATGTATGGCTGCGGACTTTTCACCTCCAGCTTTCCGCCCAGCTCTTTCAGCAGCTTATATCTGCCGATTATCAGACCGATGCCGGAGCTGTCCATGAAGCTGATGCTTGTCAGGTCGATTATGAGAATATCCGGCTGCATGGTGATGACGAAGCTGTCCAGCTCCGAACGCAGTTTGCGTGCGCTGTGGTGGTCGATATCTCCTGTCAGGACTGCTATTGCCTTTCCGTTTTCGGAACGTATATCCATATGCTTGCCTCCTCAGAGTTGTTATTTCAAAGATATTATATCACTCATGGGATGAGAAAAATGTCAAAGTCTGGCGTGTGGGATAAAAAATGTGGTGATTTTCGAGAGCAAAGCGGACGAAACACCGACGGGGCATGGGGCAGCGCCCCATATCGACCGCAGGTCGATAAAACCGGGTTTCCAAAGGGACAATGTCCCTTTGGCAGAGTCCAGAGGCGGCGCCTCTGGCAGGGTTTGGGACAGAGTCCCATGTCGACCGCAGGTCGACGATGCCTTTAGGCGCTCCGCAAAGGGTGAATTTCAAAACAGTCCAGTGGACTGTTTTGAAAGAGGGAAC
>JAGBGT010000075.1 GCA_017935865.1 Ruminococcus sp.
ATGGAATAATTTCAGTTACCAAAAAGGCAGGGAAAATTTCTCCCTGCCTCTTTATATATGGACAAAAAGTTCCTAAGGGAACGCCCTCTCTTGCAGGGCGTTCCCTCTTTTCCAACAGTCCACTGGACTGTTGGAAAATTCACCCTTTGCGGAGCGCCTAAAGGCATCGTCGACCTGCGGTCGACCTTGAGGCGCTGCCTCTGGACTCTGCCAAAGGGACATTGTCCCTTTGGAAACCCGGTCTTGCCGGCTGTGCCGACTTGGGACTTCGTCCCTTTTATTCTTCCGGCATATGAATCTCGCCGACAATAGGCAGCGGATCAATACCCTGCTTTGTATAATAATCAGCAAGCGCAGAACGTACCGCCTGCTCTGCCAGAACCGAACAGTGAATCTTAACTGCCGGCAGACCGTCCAGAGCCTCTACAACCGCGTCATTTGTGAGTTTAAGCGCGTCGTCGATCGACTTGCCCTTGATAAGCTCCGTCGCCATAGACGATGTCGCAACGGCAGCTCCGCATCCGAATGTCTTGAACTTGGCATCGGTTATTATACCATTGTCGATTTTCAGGTACATCTTCATTATGTCGCCGCACTTGGCATTGCCGATCTCGCCTACGCCGTCAGCGTTTTCGATCTCACCCACATTTCTGGGATTTGAAAAATGTTCCATTACCTTTTCACTGTACATCATTGCTATCATTCTCCTTTGAGCTTAAAACTTTTTTTATCAGATCATTTCTTCTGATCTGCTTCTTGTCGATACCGTTCAGCAGCAGCCCGGCGTTTGCACCCTCAGACACCGTATTCCGGAGCTTTCTGAACTGCTGGACTGCGACTATCTTTGTCTCAACAGCGTCAGAACCGGAACTGACTATGATAATTCTGTCCCCTGCGCTGAACGAGCCTGCCGTAACCGTTCCGTAGACGATAAGCCCGGTTTCTTTTAATGCGGCGGTGTCGGTGACGATAAATTCCGAATATGTGCTGTCGGTGACGCCGGAGGAGGGAGCATAAACCGCCTCGTACTCACGAAGCTCCTTTTCATCGTCAGTCTCCGTGTCGTGACTGAAAAGCTTGTCGAAAATGCCCATTATTCGTAGCTTTCTCCCTTCATCATTTTCTCCCATACAGGAGACATGGAACGGAGTCTGTCCACAACTTTCGGGATGACCTCCAGGATGTAGTCAACGTCCTCATCGGTAACGTCCTCCTCAATGGAAAGACGCAGCGAGCCGTGAGCGATCTCGTGTTTCAGACCGATCGAAAGCAGAACATGGGACGGGTCAAGCGAGCCGGAGGTACACGCTGAGCCGGATGAAGCGCAGATCCCGTACATATCGAGCATCAGCAGAAGCGACTCTCCCTCTATGCCCTCAATGGAGATGTTGAGATTTCCCGGCAGACGCTTGTCCCTGTCGCCGTTGAGACGTGTGTACGGAAGCTGCAAAATGCCGTCGATAAGGCGGTTTCTTCTGGGGGTGATAACGGCTGCCTTTTCCGCAATGTTCTTGCAGGCTGACTCCATCGCCACGCCAAGTCCAACGATAGCCGGCACATTTTCCGTGCCTGCACGCTTGCCGCGTTCCTGTCCGCCGCCGTGGATAAGGTTGGGGAGGGCGATTCCCTTGCGGACGTAAAGTGCGCCGATACCTTTCTGCGCATGAATTTTATGACCGGACAGAGAGAGCATATCAATTCCCTGCTTGTGTACGTCGATCTCCACATGACCGACAGCCTGCACCGCATCGGTATGGAAGAGAACCTTTTTCTCCCTGCATATCGCGGCAATCTCCTCGATAGGCTGTATAGTGCCGATCTCGTTGTTGGCGTACATGATCGTTACCAGAGCCGTATCCTCGCGAATGACATTTCTCACGTCCTCCGGGTTGATAAGACCCTTTTCGTCCACCGGGACATATGTGACCTCAAACCCCTGTTTTTCCAGATATTCCGTGGTATGGAGCACTGCATGGTGCTCGAATACCGAGGTTATGATGTGCTTCTTTCCTTTTTTGCCAAGACGTTCAGCCGTACCCTTGATAGCCCAGTTGTCGGATTCCGAGCCGCAGCTTGTGAAGAAGATCTCGTTCGGCTCCGCGCCGATAGCCGCAGCTACCTTTGCGCGGGCGTTTTCAACGTCTCTCTGGGCATTTCTGCCAAGCTCGTATATGCTTGAAGCGTTTCCATACGACGTGCGGAAGTGGGGGAGCATGGCATTGAGGACTTCCTCGGAAACGGCTGTAGTTGCCGCGTTATCGGCATAAATAAATCTTTTTTCCATATTTTTCTCTCCTGTTTTGTACTGATTCCAAATCTTTTCGTAGGTTTGGTTATCGGTGCGAGTACAGATCGCGCTGTTCCGCTGCAAGGCGGTCGCAGCGTTCATTTTCAGGGTGACCTGCGTGTCCCTTTACCCAGTTGAATGTGACCTGATGCTTGTCCAGAAGCCCGAGAAGCTGCTCCCAGAGGTCGGAATTAAGGGCAGGCTTTTTATCGGATCTGACCCAGCCCCGTTTCTTCCAGCCGTAGACCCAGCCCTTGGCAACAGCGTCCACAACGTATTTGCTGTCGGTCGTCAGAGTGACGCAGCAAGGCTCTTTCAGGGCGGAAAGACCGGCGATAACACCCATAAGCTCCATGCGGTTGTTAGTGGTGTGAGCTTCGCCGCCGGACAGTTCTTTCACGTGTTCGCCGAAGCGGAGGATAACGCCGTAGCCGCCCGGACCGGGGTTGCCGCTGCACGCGCCGTCGGAGAATATTTCAACTTTTTTCAAGGACACACCTCCGAAAAATTTTCTCATATATATTATAACTCAAAATTACAGAAATTGTTAAGATGTTAACTATCGGAAACGGATTTTTTGTTACCAAAAGCTAACTAAAGTGGGGTTTGGGGCAGTGCCCCAAGTTGGCGAAGCCGACAACACCGGGTTTCCAAAGGGGCATTGCCCCTTTTGCAGAGTCCAGAGGCAGCGCCTCTGGCAGGGTTTGGGGCATCGCCCCAAGGTCGACCGCAGGTCGACGATGCCTTTAGGCGCTCCGCAAAGGGTGAATTTCAAAACAGTCCAGTGGACTGTTTTGAAAGAGGTGATTCCCCACGGGGTGGGGAAATGTCGCGAAGCGACAAAGGGGACGGCACGTAGTGCGCCCTGCAAGAGAGGGCTTTCCCTTATAAACTTGATGTCCATATATAAAGAGGCAAGGAAAATTTTCCC
>JAGBGT010000076.1 GCA_017935865.1 Ruminococcus sp.
CTCTTTCAGGCTCTGTTAAACGTCTTTCCATGCGTTCAGATCTTCCTTACTCAATATGCTTCCACTAAGCTCGTCCGCTTTCCTCTTCACCGCCGCTCCCGACAGCTTTATTATTATATCATCTTTCGGGGAGTTTGTCAAGCAAAAGGTTTTCAACAGATTTCAACATATTTTTGTTCAAAGCGACGCATCTCGGCAACAAAAAAGGCACAGCATATGCCGTGCCTTTTAATATGACTATGATTTCACTATTCCGTCTCTTCATCTTCGGAAGCAGGAGCATCATTAGAGGGGTCAAGGTCCATGAGTGCAAGATTTGCGCCTCTTACCCTGGCATTTTTGATCGGGTCGATGTCCACGCCCTCGTCGTCAAGCTCGAACAGGGTCTTGGGGTGTGAGCCGATATATTTGTCCGTGGGGCTGTTGCCGGAGACAACCGCAGTGATCTTGTAATTATCAACATGGAATTTCAGCGTAATATCGTCCGTTCCGAGGATTCGCAAAATATACGCCTCGATTTTGTCATTCCACTCATCCATGATCGCGGAACGTCCCGACCAACCCGAATAATCAATAGCGTTACCGTTGGCATCGCAGCGGAAACCATTGCCGTTGCTGTAATAATAGTACCAATCAGACGAAGTTTCGCCGTTAACGCCGTTTATCGGGGTGTAGACGTGATTTACGGCGATGTTTTTCTGAGCCGCGCTGGTCGCCGGGTCTTTGTAAAGCGTCACGAACTTGCGCTCGTGGAACTCCAGCTCCGTGACGATAGTCTGCGCCGCGTTGAACGCCGCTTTCGCTTTCATATTCTGGGTGCGCATCCTGGAGCGCTGCAGCCAGCGTGCTCCGAACGGCGCAAGAAGTCCCAGCAGGACGCCTAAAATCGCAATAACTATAATCAACTCGATAAGAGTGAAGCCCTTTTTCTTTCTCATGGCGAAACCTCCCAAATTTAATCCTACTAATATTATACCAAACAATTCACAATTTGTCAACAAAATCATGTTGGTGATTATTCACAAGTTTTTCGCCGGATGTTTGTGCAAAAAGACCTCCTGACGGGCAGGAGGTCTGATTTTTATGGCGTGTCGATCTCTGCCTCGGCGAGGTCGAGGGCGTTTTCCAGAGACGGCGTCGGCAGCTTTGCATCGTAGTTTTTCTTCGTCAGAATTGCCGGATATGTGCCGAAATACTTGCCCTCCTTGGCGGCGGCGCACTTCGCAGCGCCGTTTTCAATGCGGACAAGAAAAGTCTGATTGGTAAGTCCAGAAGCCTGTGAGGAAAGCGCCTGCTGCATAGTCTGGCTGTCGCCTGCATCCACGTTCTCCAGGGCAGTGCCAGTGCTTGTATTGAAGCCGTAATCACCGTCTGCCAGAGATGCGATCCCGTCGTCGGCAGCCTCCTCCAGGGCGACATTCACGTACTTCCACGCTTCTTTCGCCGTCACGTTGGCGGACTGAATACGCGCTTTTTTAACGTTCCCCAGCAGAGTAGGCGCAAGGATAGCCGCCAGAACGCCGATGATCGCGATAACGACGATAAGCTCGATGAGCGTAAAACCATTTCTCTTCATAAAACGACCCTCTTTCAGTAATTCTATCTACATTCATTTTAACAAATGATTCACATTTTGTCAACAGCCGTAAAACAGAAATTGCCGATATAATCATTCTACTTTTTGTATACTTTCGCCAAAAACTTCCAGCGCCGTCTGTAGCTGAACGTCGTTCTCCGTGCCGATATACTCCGGCGGCATATCAATAATCACATCCGGTTCAAGCCCGATACCGTGGTAATAGGGCAGATCGTCCACGCGCACCGTGCCGTTGGTGTACTTCAACACTCCGCCGTTGAAAATGGTCTTTGTCTGGTAAATCGCCTTGCCGAATGTCTGCGTGCCGATAAGCTGCGCGCCGCCGTCATTGCGCATGAGAGCCGCGAAAATCTCCGAGGCGCTGGCTGTTTTGCCGTTCACAAGTATAATCGCCGGAACGTCGTACACCACCTCCGGAGACATATTAGTCTCCGTCACCTCGCCAAGATTATCCTCTTCGTATAGCGTACCGTGATCGAGGAAAAGGTCGGCGATCTCCAGAGAAGTCACCGTCATTCCGCCGCCGTTATCCCGGAGGTCGAAAATTATCTTCTCAAAATCATGAGAACTCAGGGCGTCTTTCACGTAAACCGCGGTCTCCCTGTTCATATGCTCTATCCTCAGATACAGCGTAGAACCGTACTTTTCGGCGGTCAGACCCTGCCATGTCATTTCGTCGGCGCGTCGGACAAAATCCACCGTCACCTCTTCTCCGGCGCGGTCGAGAATCAGCTTCATCGTCTCGCCGTCCTTGCCGTTGAGCCACTTGATATCCTTGTACTCCTCCGGGGTTTTTCCGTCGATGCTGACAATAACGTCGCCTATCTCGATGCCCTGTTCCGCCGCCGCGCCCCCGGGTTCTACCCAGGTAAAACAGGGCTTGTCGTCCCGGTTGAAGCCCACGCGGATGCCGCTTCCAAGCATGGTCGGCAGGGCGTTGGCGGTCTCTGTCACCCACTTTTTGTCGCTGGAATCGTCTCCCGGCGTCCATGTGGTGTATTTGTCGCCGTAGAGGTCAAAATACGCCTTATAGACCGTTCCTCTGTCCACATCGGGCGGAGTCAGCAAAACCTCCTCGGTGGCAAACTCCTCCGCCTCCAGAAACTGCGGATACCTGTTCATAAATTCAATTTTTTTCTTGTTCGCCAGATACATTCCGCCTGCGCCCAGCCCCATGGAAACCGTGCATAGGAGTGCCCCGGCGAAAAATTTCTGTTTCTTATCCATTGTTTCTCCTAAGGAAAAATCCCCTCGGATGAGGGGATTTTATTATGTTTGTTAGCTTCAAGCGTTATCAGCCTTCACTGTCGCCGCCTGAACTGTCGCCGCCTGAACCGCCGCCAGAGATCTGATCAGCAGTTGCATGCTCAGCGTTGTAGAAAGCAATTGCCATTGCCTTTGCACCTGCTGCGTCTCCACTTGAATTTTTTTCATCATAGTTCTTCTTAGAAAGCTGTCCGGGATAGCAACCGTAGTACTTACCATTCTTAGCGGCAGCACAAACAGCAGCACCATCCTTGATGTAAACAGAGAACTTAGCCGTCTTAGCTGCATCACCGAAAGAAGCCATACGATCAAGTATATCAGCACTATCGCCATCTTCAGACCATTTTGCACTATCCAGCCAAGCATTATTAACACCAGGATCAACGCCCTCTTCATCCAGCTCAGCGAGAGCCTGGTTAGCAAGTGTCATCATTGTCTTAGCATCAGCACAAGCAGACTGGATTCTTGACTTCTTGATGTTACCGAGAAGTGTAGGAGCCAGGATAGCTGCAAGAACACCGATGATAGCGATAACAACGATAAGCTCGATAAGGGTAAAGCCCTTCTTAGTTGTTTTCATATTGAAAACCTCCTTTAAATATTTTTCGTGCATTGCACAATTTCGTTTCGGGTGGATTGTTTTCTCCTCCCCTTCTGTAATTATAGTATATCACTTCATTCACAATTTGTCAATACTTTCTCGAAAAAATTTTCATCTTTTCCCGTTTTTTTACATCGAAACGGTAAATAGGCAAGTTTTTTCGCCTCTTTCGTCATTTTGCACAATTTTGTGTGAATATCATTTTTGATTTAACAATAATGATTGAATATTTCGTATATTAAAGCAAAAACCGACAGCTTTTTCACCGCCGGTTTTTTGTCTTTTACTGCATTCCGCCCGTGGGCACGCCGCCCATCTGCGTAAGGAATCTGTAGAAATCCTGCTTCTCCTGGCACTTGTCCAGCGCGTCTACCTCGTTGATAACGCCCTTTGCCGTCAGCCTCGCAAGCTCCTGGTCAAGGGACATCATGCCCTGCTGCTTACCCGTCTGGATAGCCGACTGGATAAGGTGGATCTTATTATCACGTATCATCGCCGCGATAGCGTCGGTAACGTTAAGAATCTCCATTACCGCGATACGTCCCGTACCGTCTCTCTTCGGGATAAGCGTCTGCGAAATTACGCCCACAAGGTTATTCGCCAACTGTGTACGGATCTGCTGCTGCTGGTGCTCCGGATAAACGTCGATGATACGGTTGATAGTATCGGCTGCGGAGGTGGTGTGCAGCGTGGACATTACAAGGTGTCCGGTCTCGGCAGCGGTTACGGCTGCCTGAATAGTCTCAAAGTCACGCATTTCTCCTACGAGGATAACGTCCGGGTCTTCACGGAGGGCAGCTCTCAGCGCAAGCGAGAACGAGGGAACGTCGTCGCCGATCTCACGCTGGTTTACCATACATCTCTTGTGCTCGTGCACGTACTCGATCGGGTCTTCTACCGTGATGATGTGCGCGCTCTTGTTCAGGTTTACAAAGTCGATCATGCCGGCAAGTGTGGTGGATTTTCCCGAACCGGTAGGGCCTGTTACGAGAACAAGTCCACGGGGACGCATTGCGAAATCCGCCAGTATCGGGGGAAGTCCCAGATCTTCCAGCGTCGGGATATCGTTTCTCAGCAGACGGATAGCGATTCCCGGCTTGCCTTTCTGGAAGTAAACGTTTACTCTGTGACGGTAGCCGCTCTTCGTCTGGAATGAAAAGTCCGTGTCTATATGATTGTTTACCTGGGTCTGCTGCGTTTCGTTAGTCATCTGGTTGATGATGTCCAGTATCTCCTCTTCGTCCATTTCCGGGTACTGGGAGCGCATTGTCCTCAGCGTACCGTTAAGACGCACGACCGGGGCGATAGCGTTTGTGAAGTGCAGGTCGGAACAGCCCAGCAGACGAACCTCGTCAAGTATTCTGTTTATATTGATTATGCCCATTTGTTTTTCCTCCTGTTTCTATCGTGGTTCATCATACTGAGAATGTGGATCTTACAAGCTCGTCGATCGAGGTCAGACCTGCCTGTACAAGCTCGGAGGCGTTGTCGCGGAGCAGCTTTGTTCCGTTCGCCTTGGCAGCCTGTTCGATCTCCTCCTTGCCGCCGCCTGCCGCGATAATGGCAGATACCTTTGCGGTACAGTGGATGATCTCGTGAATAGCTGTTCTTCCTCTATAGCCTGTGTTGTTGCAGTTCGGGCAGCCTACCGGCTCGTAGATCTGGATAGACTGAGGGATTCCCATAAGCTCGTTTTCTTCCTCGGTGGACATTCTCGCTTTCTTACACTCAGGGCAGAGCACCTTGATGAGTCGCTGTGCGATAACGCCGATAAGCGATGTCGCAACCATGTAAGCCGCAACGCCCATATCAACGAGACGTACAACGGTAGAGGCGGCGTCATTTGTATGAAGTGTGGACAGTACAAGGTGTCCCGTGATAGCGGCGCGGATACCGATATCGGCAGTTTCTGTATCACGCATCTCACCGATCATTACGATGTCAGGGTCCTGACGGAGGATAGAACGGAGGGCTGCGGCGAATGTCATGCCGGCTTTCTGGTTTACCTGACACTGGTTGATGCCGTCGATAGCCTTCTCGACAGGATCCTCAACGGTAACTACGTTTACGTTGGGTTTTGCGATCTCGCCAAGAGCAGCGTAAAGGGTGGTCGTCTTACCGGAACCGGTAGGGCCTGTTACCAGGATAACGCCGTGAGGAACGCGGAGCATGGACTCGAAAAGCTGGTAGTTGTAGTCGGACATACCCAGATCTGTGATCTTACGGAGCGCGATCTGTCCTGTTGAAAGGATTCGGATAACGATCTTCTCGCCGTTTACCATAGGAAGCGAGGACACACGGACGTCCAGCGTGCAGCCGTCTACCACCTGGGTGAAACGTCCGTCCTGCGGGATTCTCTTCTCGGCGATGTTCATTCCGCTGATAAGCTTGAAACGCGTCGTCAGAGCGCTGTGTACGGCGGAGGAAATGTTCATCAGCTCTACCAGGTCGCCGTTTACACGGATCCTGATCCTTGTATATTTATCGAAAGGCTCGATGTGGATATCGGTTGCGTCGGCTCTGAAAGAGTTCTCGACGATAGTTGTCGCCAGTTTTACGATAGGTGCGGACTCGACACGATCCTGAGACTCCTGCTCTTCGATAGAGCCGCCCAGATCGCTTGCCATGGCGTTAACGCCCTCCAGAACGCTGTCAACGTTCTGCATTGAGTAGCACTTACCGATAGCCTTATTGATCGCAGATGTTGTTGCAAGCACGGGGATAGTGTCCATACCTGTGGACACCTTGATATCCTCCAGAACGATGAAGTTTACGGGGTCATTTGTAGCGACGGTCAGTCTCTTGCCCATTACGGCGATGGCGATTACCGTGTGCTTCTTAGCCAGCGCCTCGGGAACTCTCTGAACGGCGTCGGTGTTGATATCATAGTTGTCCAGATCGACATACTGTACTCTCAGCTTACCTGCAAGAGCTTTTGTGAAGTTGACTTCCGACATGAAGCCCAGCTCAACGACAACGTCGCCGAACTTTTTCGCTCCGCCAGACTCCTTCTGCGCCTGAAGAACCTTCTGGAGCTGATCCTCATTGAGGAGTCCCTGACTAACCAAGTAGTCGCCTATTCTCTCGTTTCTCATATGCAAACCTCCGCTTTTTGGATATGCCCGACCCTGTCACACGGCAGCCCGGCTGTATCTCCCTGCATACGCAGCCCGAGTATACCGCCCCTGCCGACAGCCCGTCCGGCATCCTATTTTTCTAAGCTGCCCAAAATCATCCCTGTCTCTGCCTGATGCCTGCACAGAGATATCGGAATTATTTTCAGCAATCTTAAATTTTACTTGAAATTTTTTCAAAATGTGTTATAATATTTATATCACATTTATTAAGGAGGTCAAAACCATGTCCGATTTCGCAAATATGCTCCACAACGAATATACGGGGCTTGCTTTCAAGATCATGTTTTTAACCATTGTTTTTCTCTTCGGCATATGTATCGGAAGCTTTCTGAACGTTGTCATTATCCGCCTGCCAAGGAACGAATCGCTTATAAAGCGCTCCTCTCACTGCATGACCTGCGGCACGGAGATCAGACCGATTGATCTGATACCTGTTTTCAGTTGGCTCTTCCTCCGCGGAAAATGCCATAGCTGCGGCGAAAAGATCTCACCGAGATACCCCATAGTAGAGTCTCTCAACGGGATTCTTTATGTGCTGACGTTCATGATACTCGATATTAATGCTAAAGCCATAATAACCTGCGTTGCCATGTCGTTGCTCGTCGTTATCGCGTTCATGGACTGGGACACTCAGGAAATCGACATGATAATCGTCGGTCTGCTCCTGATGCTTGCCGTTCCGGCAGCGATCTTCACTGACGAGGTCTCTGTTAAGCACAGAATAATCGGAGCTTTGGCAATAAGCGTGCCTTTTTTCCTTATCGGAGAAATAAGCCGCCCCATTATCCGGAAAAAATTCGGGGAGGACTTCCGTGCAATTGAACTTGGTGATACCCTGCTTATGGTCGCCGCCGGCGCATTGCTGGGAACACAGGCTGTTATCGTTTCAGCATTATTTGGTGTTGTAAGTCTCGCGGTTTTCGGCATCATCTGGAAATTCTGCCTTCATAAGGAATCAAAGATCGCATTCGGCCCGTTCCTTTCCATCGGCATAGCCGCAGCCATGCTCTGGGGAAACCAGATAGCGTCTTGGTACATAGGACTTCTTACCGCCGAGCCGACGGTTTAAGAGCCTCGCAAACCGCAAAAATAAATTACAGGCAGCAGCATTTTATGACTGCTGCCTGTTTTTATTCGATCAATTGTAATACTCGATGGCTGTATCGTTTATCTCGTCGGGAACGATATAAACGATATAGAGGTTATCGGTCAGTCCATCTGCCTCTGAATATGTGGGCTTATACTCCGTATATGCAGAAGTCGGGAGGTCTGCCGGTACTACAGGCTGGAATTTTGCCTTCATTGTACCGGTGTCCGGGTCGGCTTCTTTGACCTGCGCGCCGAACTCGTCACGGATGGCGCGGCAGCAGATGACCGCATCGGACTCGGACGCCTTCATAACATTTACAAGAGCCATACTTGCTGTTGTAAGGTGAGACGGTGACCAGAAAACAGGGACTGTTCTTTCAGAACCGTCGGCAGCAGAATAAGTGACCTTTTCCATATTGCTGGTGCCCCTTTTCTTGTCTACCTGATAAGAGGTTACATTAACGGCAAAATTGCTTCCGCTTCTGATCTCCATTGTCTTGGTGGCGCCTGCTGGATCTGTGTAGGTTATGGGAGCGATGGCGCTGTAGTAACCGTCGCCGTCGTTTGAGATCGGTGTATCGCCGATCTTATAGTTGTTTGGGTTTCTCTCGGGGATAGTCGAATCAGTAATAGGTACGAGATCCATGAATCCCTTGGAGTAGTAGTAGCAGTAATCCTCGAAATGCTCCGGGTTGATGGTCGGAACATTTGTGCTGACTGCGCTGACCGTTGAGTCGCTTATAAGATTCACTGTTCCAGCCGGATACTCATAATCCTTGCGGGCTGTGAATTTGTACACGCTCTCATAGATCTGACCCTCCTGGGGACAGCCGTCAACAGGAGTGTTTATGAGCTTCAGCACACGTACTCTGCCGCCTATAGACTCATCCGCGTCATTTACGGCATTTCTGTAGATATCGTCTACCATTGACTTTACTATCTTCGCCTCATCGTCGGTATAAACCGCAGGTTTAGCGAGACCTGTAGTCGAGTCAACATCGCAGTAGCCGCCCTCGTAGACTCTCATGAACTTGGCGTAGTGAATGGAATTATCAATATATTCCGTGATATTGTCCACATACGCCGCCGTTCTCTCCTTGGTGGAGGTTCTCTTCATGATATTGGAGACCGGATCTATAAAGGACAGCACCAAAGCAAGGATAACGCTGAAAATCGCCAGAACAATGATAAGCTCGATAAGTGTAAAGCCCTTAAGCTTTTTCTTCTTTTCCATATCCGCACCTCCCGTCACGGCGCAGCATCGGTGGTCGTCTCAATATCGGTAATGAACTTCATATTAAGACCCGAACCGAACTCGTCTGAGTGTGCCGCCATTTCTGTGTCGTCATACACCGCGTAGCTGTTGGCATGAAGCGAGATGTTGTTGTCCAGAACGATCTCCAGACTTACTGTAGCCGACTGATCCGCCGCAAAAACGTCCTGCGCCTCTGCCACGGGAGCCTGCTGCGCAACTCTGTTGTTCACATCGTTGCTGGAGCGCATATAATTGTTTATGACAGCCGCCGTAAGCACAAGGACCGTAGTCATTATGCTTACGATAGCCAGGGAGACAATGATCTCAATAAGGGTCATGCCTTTAAACTTCTTTTTCTTATTAGCTTTCACTGTCATCCCTCCTTAAAATTCGCTGTAATAGAGCACCTTGTACCAGAACTCGTCGTCTTCGCCTTGTCCGCCGCCGTGCTTTTCGCCGTCGTCGGTTACGTAGACTACGTTTACCTGGTTAGAGGATGATACGTTCTGAGCATTAAGACATCCGATAATGAACTGTGATGCCACATCCGTTACTCCGTCGGGTTTGCGGATATTGAAGCCGTCATAGTAGAAGCTGTCGATGCCCGAGCCTGTTCCACCCGCAATGCTTCCGCCGAGATAAGGCGAAATGATATTTGCAGTTACAATGCTCATATTGCTGAACGCAAGCTTTGAGCCTGGCGCTCCGTAAACGTAGATATTCGGCTTGACGTTAGTCATAGTGCCAATATCAAATCCGGGGTCGCTGGCATTGGAATGGTACTTCAGAGCGTTGTTATTCTGAAGAACATCCTTGTAGCTCTTTGTGAGTATCTCATTTCCGTTACAGCTCCATGTGCTGTTCCTGTCAACGTAGAAATATACGCTTCCGCCCTTGGAATCATCGACGGTAATATTATATCCGGACGGCACGCTGAAGTTTTTCACTACGACCAGCAGGTTATTTCCGTCAGGGTTGATAACAAGGTCTTTACCCTGATCAGTGCCCCAGCCATTCATATCAAGAATGATATCCTTGTCGACATAAAGACCAGCCTTGGTTGCTGTAACATCCTTAGCAGCATAGGTATAATTTCCGTTAGCGTCGATAGATGTAAGGTAGTAGCCTGTGTAATTCTTTACATCATCAACAGAATCACAGTACGCCTTGTTTCCATCCTCGGAATATGTGCTGTAATCGGAAGTTCCGTCGCCGTTCTGCGCAAAGAATTTGTTGTACTTGGTGAGCATCTCCGCCGGAAGGTCAGCCGCCTTATAGGGGTCGGCAACGTTCTTGAGAACCTCTTCCATAGTCTTTACGACCTTTGTATCAGACGCAGTTCCGGTGGGAGCCTCCAGACCCAGAAGGACTTCTCTTTTTGCATAATTAGGATATGCAGTGCCCTCTGGATAATCGTCCATCGACTTATACTTCGGATCGTCCGGATCGTCCGCAAACATCGGCACTTCAAAAAACTGGTCGGGAACGGGCGTATATTTCTGGCTCGTCGCCACTACCTTTGGTCTCTGCACCCATGCACCATCAACAAAAACATTTTCTGTACCATCGATCTTAGATTCTGCATAGAAAGACAGGACTGCAAGGTCAGGGTCAGCGAAATAAATATCATCCACACCCTCTACAAGAGGTTTAATATTGTAGTCCACGCCGTATTTTCTATCAGTGTCAGGATTGTAATCCCATCTGCAAATATAGTAGAGAACCTTGGCGTCATCGTAATTCGCGCCTTCTACCAGCTTACCGTTATTGTAATAGCCATCAAGTGTGATCGGATTTCCGTCGGGACGGGTATAGTTGCCGTTGCTGTCGAGCGTTACCTCATGGCGGTAATAGTATCCTATAACGTTCTCGTACTGAACGTTGCCCGTGAATGAGTTATTATAGATCTTTCCGTCTATCTTAGCGCCCTCTTCTATCTGAAGCGTGCCGCTGCATACGACATTGCCGCGGATAATCGCGTGCTTTCCGATAACCAGATCTCCGGCAGAACGGACGTCTCCCTTGATCTCAACGCAGTCGACTGTAAGCTTTGTTCCGTTGGAGCATACATCGCCTACGACCTTTGTCTCAGCAATATCGCCCTTAGCCTTGTTGATAACATTACCTGTCCAGGCATAGAGCATTGTTGAGCTGTCAGGATCGCTTCCGACCAGTATGTTTTCCTTGTCGGAATCCATGCAGTAGATGCTTGACGCAATATGGAGCTTACTGTTATTCGCCTCCAACTGACCGCAGAAAACGTTCATCGGGAAAGGCGTAGTAGTATTGCCGAATCTGATGCTCCGGCTTCCGGCATCGCCGCCGGATGTATAGACCTTGCCGTTTATATAGAAGTAGGGGATTTTGTTGAACGTCAGGTCAGTTGTCGTGCCGTGGTAAGCATATTTAAGATGATCGCCGGCATTGCCGTGGAATCCGAAATCGCCCCAGACTGTAACGCCTGTTCCCTGCCTCGGGAAAATGAATCCCGACCAGTTCTCTACGTACATATTGTTGCACACGTACAGATCAGCCTCTGCAAAAGCAGAACTGTTAGTAAGAGTGAACTGCGTCTCGGAGGGAGTTCCGATAAGCTGTCTTACCGATCCGTCATCCTCTTGCACCTTAAATGTTGATTTATCCTTGTAGTCATAGCTGAAATTCTTTATATCATCCAGGCAGGGAAGACTGATATAGGCGCCGCCGAAAATACTTGTCTGCGTATTAAAATGCGCATCAGCAGTGGTAACGAAGCCTGCACCGCCGCTTCCGCCGCCGTCATTGTCTTCCTGATAGTGTTTAAGCACGTAAACAGAGGAGGACTGCTCCACCCCTGCGAGAGTAACGTTTGATGTGAATTTCAGAAGATCCCGTTCAAACCAGTCTTCCTTGTCAACATCGTAGAATTTTTTCTTGCCTGCATAGGAAATTACGACCTCATCGGCGTGACCAAGAGATCCTGCACCATCGCCGTTGATGTCGACCTTTACACGTTTTTCCTGTCCTTCTGAAAGCTGACCGATCGCCTTCGCATAAGCTTTTCCGCTTGTGGTACTGTTGTCGATAGCCTTAATAGCGCTTTCGGCAACAGCGCGGGCAGTGATACCGGTCTGTGCACTTGAATAGTTAACGTGCGCCCTGTTGTTCGCCGCCAATGCAAGAGTCAGCGTACCAAAGAGAAACACGATAAGAACAGCCATTACGAATACAACCGTCAGCAGGACCGAGCCGTGTAATTTTCTATTCTTTTCTCTTTTCATTTTACATACCGCCTTTCCGGTTATTCCCGATAAGGCAATATCCACATAGATCTGTGGATATTGCCTTCGATTAGCGTCTGATGTTTATTCTGCTTCAAGGTAAGGCTGATCCATTTCGTATACTGAGTAAAGGGTGAGCGTCATCTGCGCCTTGGGGAGAACTTCCTCCTCATCGTCCTCGGCGGCCTCGTCATCCTTCATTTCCTTCAACTGGAGATCGCTGAATGTAATGGAGTTAATGATGATCGTCTCAGGCTGGCTCTCGATCGTCTCCATGTACTTCCAGATGTCTTCCTTTGAGCCTTCAAGTGTTACCGTATATGTTGCGGAGAGAACCTGCTCTTCCGTTCTGTCGGAAAGCGCGTTGCTCTCTGCCTTCTCCTCTTCGATGTACTTCGCATCGCTGCCGTTGATGTCAACGCCGGTACGCATATCCTCACCAACGATAACGGGTTCAAAGTAGTAGTAGCCCAGCGTGCCTGCGGAGAGATCTCCGGGAGCCAGCGCAAGGATCTTCACCTTGCTGTCTGTTGCGAAGCTCTGCATATACTGATCGACCTTGCGTGAGTCGTAAATGCTGTTGTACTCCACAAAGGGTCCGCTCAGGGTCTTGGAGTCAGCATAAATTGCATTTATATCGTCCTTGATGCCGGGGATCTCTGCGATCTCGTCGGCAACCTTTGCTTTGTCAGCCTCCAGCTTTGCAAGCTGATCCTTGTTTTCTCCGATGTCGGTGATCTCAGGCTTTATCCAGAGGAAGAATCCGGCAATCAGCAGGGCAACTGCAAGGATAGCTCCCAGAATAACCTTATCTCTGTAATTAAGTTTCATCTCTGTTTACCTCCTTATTCAGCCTCAGCCTCGTCAGCCTCAGCCTTGTCATCCTCGGGCGAATATGCGCTTTCTCTTCCCTCGAGGGCAAGTGAAACTGTAAATGTTACCGTTTCCTTCTCCTCGTCGTTTCCGCCGATGGAACCCTGCACTTCATTGCCGTCCTCGTCGGTGACTGTTTGAGTCTCATCCTCCGGCTTATCAATGGATACGTTATATCCGGTGTAGGAGCTTGCTCCGTAGAATCCGCCGTTGTCGGTGTACGACTCCTCCAGCAGGTTGTCGATGAACATTGAAGGCAGCTTCTGAACGTAGTCATAGCTTCCGGCAGCCGTTACGACGAAGGAGAATACGCCCTCCGCGTAGGTAGGAGTGGAAATGAAGCACTCGTCAACATCAAGCTCCAGACCCTCGGCTGTTTTATCCAACACCTCCTGGATCCTGTCGATCTTGACTCCGTTTACGACAGGCTGTGAGAAGAATGCGTCGTGAGCATTTTCCATTTTGCCCTTGTACTCCTCAACCTTTACCTTGGTATCGAGGAGATACTGACGGTGGTTCAGTTGCTTCTTGGTTTCCGGATCGTTAATGTAATCCTCGACCTCTGCGATGTCGTCCTTGACGCCGTTGTTTATCATCTTGGTGACAAGCAGACCGCCGCCTACGATAGCTGCCGCGCCGAGAATAAGTCCCAGCATAAGTCCCAGACCTGCGTTCTCGCTCTGACCGCCGCCTGCCGCTTTCTTTATCATTGCGCCAAGCTCTGTTTCAAGGAGGTTGATCTTCTCGGTATCCTTGTTACGCTTGAACATAGCGCCGATAGCGTTTGCGTAAAGTGAAAATTCAAGATTCTCGTGGCCGTGTATCTGCGGAGGAACGTTGATAAGGCTTGTGTTCAGATCCAGCTTTTCAAGCTCATCCGTAAGTCTTACGTAGTCGTGAGTATCGCCGTAGAAGATAACGTTCTCGATGACCTCGCCCGTATTACGGCTTCTGTGGAACTGGAGCATACGGAAGATGTTTTCGTTTACAGCCTCGAATACGTAGTCTGCCGATCCGCCGTAGTCGTCCGGGTCTACCGACGCGAAACGCGAGAACGAAAGCTGACCCTGCTCATAGAGGTTGAGCGAAATGAAGTTGGGGTCGATCTGGACTGCCAGCAGCGGCATCTTTGACTTGATCTTCGTATCGGCAAGAAGAACCTTTGTGATACAGTTGCATCCTACCATTACGGATTTAAGGGAGATGCCCAGGAGCTTGAAGACTTCTCTGTAGCTGTTGACGATCTCATAGGGGCAGGCTGTAGCGAGCACCTTTATCATTGGTTCGCCGTTCTCGCCCTTTTCCTCAGCCTCGCCTACTATAACATATGTAACGCTGAATGTGTCGTCCAGGTTAAGTTCCGCCTGCATCTGCTGCTTAACGACCTTCTGCTGTTCCTGGGGCTTAGCCCTTGCGACGGTAAGCTCCTTGAAGATAGTCAGGTTCGAGGACAGCGATACGATAGCCTCTTTATCCGGCATCTTGTTTCTTTTCAGGACACCGTTTACAAGTGTCGCAACGTTGGGAACGTCCTTAACGTGACCGTTAACGATGAGTCCTTCTTCCAGATTAAGTGTTGCTGCGGAGCTGATCTTGATCTTGCCGTTGCTCTCGACGCCTTTAACAACACGTATGTTTCTATCGGTTATATCAAATGACAGCATTTTCTTTTTTCCACCTTTCCGTGTTTATTCGTTTTCCATGTTATCCATTGAGCCGTAGAGTGCGGGATATACGCCGGCAACTACAAGTCCGATGATAACACCCATAAATACGAGGAGCAAAGGCTCAACCATGCTTACGAGACGCTGTACGGCTGAATCGGATTCTTCCTCGTAGTAGTCGGAAGTTTTCTCAAGGATAGAGTCAAGCGCACCGGACTCCTCACCAACGTAGATTACAGAACAGAACATCGACTCGAATATTTCCGTTCTTGTGATGGCAGCCGAAAGCGTTTCACCCTGTTTTACCTCGTCGATAACCTCTTCAAACTTTTCGTCAACGTAGGAATTTCCGAGGATAGCGGACGCCTTCTGGAGGCACTCTACCATAGGAATACCGCTTGAATAAAGGTTGGAAAGGGTTCTTGCGAAACGACCTGTGTAGATCTTTGTCATAAGAGGGCCAAAGCCCGGTCCCTTGATAAGCAGTCTGTCAAATTTAAGACGCCATTTCGGTACTTTAAGCGCATATTTGATGAATACAACGATACCGACAACAAGAGCGATAACGATGTACCAGCGTTTTCTCAGGAACTTGGAGATTGCGTCCAGAGCCTTTGTGATAGCCGGCATCGTCGACTTATCCTCATACATATCAATGAACGTAGGCATGATGAAGATAAAGAGGAACAATACGATAACGATACAGAGAACAGCCAGGATAACAGGATAGACCATAGCGCTCTTGACCGTGTTTTTCAGCTTGTTTTCCTTGGCGTAGTGCTCGGACATTCTTGTCATGATAACATCCAGCGAACCGGACGACTCGCCCGCGCTTACCATTGAGATCAGGAAGTTCGGGAACGATCCTGCGTGCATCTCGAGGGTCGAGGAGAAGGATTCACCCTTCTGAACGTTCTCGTAGATATCTTGCCAGATAGCCTTTGCCTTCTCGTTCTCCTGCTCTTTTGTCAGGATGTCGATAGCCTTTACCAGGGTAAGACCTGATGTAAGCATGGCGCTGAGCTGACGGCAGCAGAACGAAAGCTCCTTGGTTCCAAATTTGTAGATCGATTTCGACGCGCCGGACGAATCTTCGCCGTAGTCCTTGATAAAAAGACCGCGTTCCTTCATCTTTTCGAGGAATTCCTGCTCATTCTCGGCATTCGCCTTGCCCTTGACCTGCTTTCCGCGGGCGTCCTGAGCAACGTAGGAATAACTCTTCATATAACCACCTCCGTGTATTTTGATAGACCTGTCCCCGGCACCATACAGCCGCCGGACAGAAATGCCGGAACAATTTACACTGCCCTAATAATAATTATTATAACATATTCAAAGTTATTTTTCAATCGTGTTTTTTACATAAATAATCACCTGTTTTTTATCAATATTAACCAAATTTTATACTCCCGGTAATATAGATAACATTAATACGGATTATTCTACAAAATGACGATTAAAAATTCAAGCAGAAAATTGTGCAATACCGTGCCATCATATCATTAACTTCATTATATCATAAAACACTCCAAACTGCAACAATTTTTTTGCATTTTCTCTAAAATTTTTTCAATTTATGAATTATGGATAATTATTTAATTTTTGAATTTGCTTCACCGCCGCGAAAAATATAGACGGGGGATTTATAAGGCAACACCGCACAAAGATTGTGCCGAAGATGTGCAGTCGATTTTTTCGTCAGATTGCACAAAAGCGACACAGGAATACTGTCGTATTTCAAGGAGCTTTTGTGTGATATGGCGGAAAAAGCGCAAGCAGATTCGGTACAAAGCCGTCAGGCGGTCTTTGTGCGGTGTTGCCATAAGGGAACGCCCTCTCTTGCAGGGCGTTCCCTCTTTCAAAACAGTCCACTGGACTGTTTTGAAATTCACCCTTTGCGGAGCGCCTGTAGGCTGCATCGACCTGCGGTCGATATGGGGCGCTGCCCCAAACCCTGCCAAAGGGACTTCGTCCCTTTGGAATCCCGATATCGGGCGAAATGCACTAAAAAACACAGGCAGCTCCCGAAAAAACTGCCTGTGTCTGTTTATTTTACAGTGATCCTGAAACGCCGCATCCAGTAGTCCAACTGGATAAAGAACGCAATAGTCTGAGGCAGATTCATCAACTGCCCGTACCACTGCACGCTGTCCGCATGACTCAGCAGCCGCTCCAGCGCATCCCGGCGCACTATATCCGTAAGCGGCGTGGGCAGCGACAATATCTCGCGCAGACGCTCCGTAACAGCCGTCAGGAAATGGGGGTCATGGGTCTTGGGATACGGGCTTTTCTTGCGCTGGAGGACTCTTTCCGGCAGCCAATCCTTCATAGCCTCCCGGAGCAACCCCTTTTCCCTGCCGTTATGATCTTTATATTCCCACCTTATATTATAAAGGTATTCCGCGATCCTGTGATCGCAGAACGGCACACGCACCTCCAGACCGCTGTACATCGACATACGGTCCTTTCTCTCGAGCAGATTCTGCATGAACCAGTCGAAATTCAACTGCGTCATCTCCCTCATGCGGCTCTCCAGAGCGCTGTCCTCCGGCAGCTTCTCCGCGGAATCGGCAGTACGGCGGTATGCGCTGTAGACATAATCCCCACAGTCGATCTTCTCCGCAAACTCCTGCCGCATGAAGCCGCTGCGGTACTCTGTACTCTGCGCCCAGGGGAAACCGTCCGTCATGCGGATGTCCTTGTCTCTGTACCAGGGATAGCCGCCGAACAGCTCGTCGGCGCACTCCCCGGAAAGCGCCACCGTGCCGAACTTCTTTATCTCGCGGCAGAAAAGCAGCATGGAGGCGTCCACGTCAGCCATGCCCGGCAGTCCTCTCGCCTCCACAGCGTCGTCCAGAGCCGCCACCAGCTCCGGCACTTCCACAACAGTCCAGTGATGCTCCGAGCCAAGATAATCCGCCATTTCCCGGATATATTCCGGATCGCTGTTGGGCTGGAAATGGGAGCTTTTGAAGTATTTTTCGTTGTTCAGGTAGTCCACGGAGAATGTGTGGAGCTTCTTTGCGCTTTTTTTCATCTCGTCAGCCGCAACGGAGGAAATAATGCTGGAATCAAGTCCGCCGCTGAGGAACGTACACACCGGCACATCGGAAACAAGCTGCCGCCGGATAGAGTCCAGGAGCAGATTGCGGACGTTGTACACCGTCTCCTCGAAAGTCTCCTTGATCTTATAGGCTTTCAGATGCCAGTAGCGGCTTATTTCAAAGCCTTTCTCCGAGAAAAAGCCCATATGACCCGGTTTCAGTTCCTTTATGCCGTGTATGACTCCGCAGCCGGGCGTTCGTCCCGGAGCCATGAGCAGCAGCTCCGCTACACCTTTTTCGTCGATTTCCCGGGGCACGAGGGGATGCTCCAGCAGGGCGGAAAGCTCCGAGGCGAAAATCAGACGCGAGCCTGCCTGGTAGTAGAACAGCGGCTTCACGCCTGCTCTGTCCCTGGCGAGGAAAACGCGGTGCTCCGACTCGTCGTATATCGCAAAGGCGAATATCCCGTTGAACCGCTCCAGACATCCTTCGCCCCATTTTATGTAGCCGCGAAGAACTATCTCCGTATCGGAGCGCGAGTTGAACTTCTGCTCCTTTTCCAGCTCATGGCGCAGCTCCGGGGAGTTATAAAGCTCGCCGTTGTAGACGATAGTATACCGTTTTCCGCCGACCTCCGCCGTCATGGGCTGTCTGCCGCCGGAAATGTCGATGACAGCAAGGCGCGTGTGAACGAAAGCCGCCTCCCGGGAGAGGAGGATGCCGCGCTGATCCGGCCCTCTGCGTATCATGGCACGCTGCATCAGTCCGCATGAAGCAAGCTCTCCGCGCATATCCTCCTTAAAGCTGATAACACCTGCTATACCGCACATAAACAACACCCTTTTCATAATTGATAATTAGTAGAATAATATATTATATGCAGAGCCGCGAAAAATATCGCCAAAACCCTTGCAATATTTTTATTTGTGTGATACACTTATAGTGTGTGAGTATAGTAATTGAAAGGAGCTGACTTGAATGGATGCCTCACAGTATAAATGCCCGAATTGCAGCGCAGAGCTGAATTTCGATCCGACCTCCCAGCAGTTGAAATGCGATTTCTGCCGCAGCGAGTTCACTATGGAAAAAATAAAGGAGATCTACGCAGAGCTGGAACAGGAGATGCCTGCCCCGGAGGTGACAGCGGCTGCCACCCGGGAGTTTGAGTCTCACACCAACCTCTACCACTGCGCAAGCTGCGGCGCCGATATAATGGCGGAGGACAACACTACCGCCACATTCTGCTACTACTGCCACAGCCCGGTCATACTCGCCGGCAAACTCACCGGCAGCTTCCGCCCGGATAAGATAATCGGCTTCCGGCTGACCAGGGAAAACGCCGTCGCCGCGTTCCAGAAGTGGGTGAAGAAGCGTTATTTCGTTCCGGCGGATTTCAAATCGCAGCAGCAGATGGACAAAATAACGGGTCTCTACGTGCCTTTCTGGGTGGCGGACTGCGATGTCCGTGCGGAATACAGCGGCATCGGCAAGCAGGTGCGGAGCTGGACTTCCGGAAATTACAGATATACGGAAACAAAGGAATTTGCCGTTGAGCGCTGCGCAAAGATCGTCACCAGAGGTATTCCTGCCGACGGCGAAAGCAAGATCGAAGATATCCTTATGGAATCCATAGAGCCGTACAATTACAACGAGCTGAAGGATTTCTCCATGTCCTACATGACCGGATTTTTCGCCGACAAATACGACGTTGACAAGGCGGCTGTTTTCCCGAGAATACGCGACCGTGCCGCCCGTGCAGGCAGCGGCGTCATCCAGAGCAGCATATCGGGATATTCCTCCGTCTATGCCAATCACCAGAGCTATGTCATCGAAAAGACAAACTGGCAGTATATCATGCTCCCGGTCTGGTTCATGACGTATAATTACAAGGGACAGATGTACGAATTTGCTCTGAACGGACAGACCGGCAAGCTGGCTGGAACGCCTCCTCTGGACAAGAAAAAGCTGAGCATGATCTCCGCGCTTATCGGTCTGGCTGTGACGCTTCTCGTATTTCTGGTGGGAGGTGTATTATGATAAGAAAAACCTTAAAACGTTTCGCTGCTGCACTTCTGTCCGCTTTACTGCTTATGCCGGTCTTTATAATGAATGTATCCGCAAAGGAAAATGTCGCAGAGGGCTGGAACGGCAGCGGAGATAACTCCCTCCTCATAGACAATGCCGGTATCTTCGACGAAAAAACCTGGACCGATCTCACTGAGAAAGTTCAGGATATGTCTGAAGAGCTGGAACTGAATATCATTATCCTTCTGGGCGGCCCGCTTATGTTTATGTCGGACAGCGAAACAAAGGAATACTGCGACGAATCATACGACGACATATTCGGCGATAATTCCGACGGCATTATGCTGTTCATGGATTTTACCGGAAAATCTCCGGCGTATGACTACATCTCCACCAGCGGCAGGGCAAGGCTGGACTATGACAAGAGGATCGACGACATCATGGACAGCTACTGGGAGCTGATGCCTCCATCCACCGTCAGCGACTACAGAGAATACAGCGGCGATATCGCGGAAGCCGTCAAGACATTTCTGTATCAGCTCAAATACTACCACGGCACAGGCGATCACCGCATCATACACGACGAGCAGAAAGACCTCTACATATACGCGAAGAACGGCGAAACCGTGGTGACTTCTTCAAAGCCTTTCAGGATGATGCTCCCTGCGCTGCTCTATGCCTTTCCTATCGGCGTTATTGTGGGATTTGCTTTCTTCTTCATCTCCAAGAGCCACTATAAATTCAAGAAATCCCTCAATCCCGGAAATTACGTTTCCAGACCGGAGACTGATTTCTACCGCCGGGAGGACAGATTCCTGAGAACCCATACAAGCAAGACGAGGATCCAGACAAGCAGCGGCGGAGGTCACAGCGGCGGTCACTCCGGCGGCGGAGGTCACAGCGGCGGCAGTCACGGCGGAGGAGGACGTCACAGGTAGCAAGGTGAACAAAATCAGCCTGCCGGATTTGCCGGATTTCACAAAAAAGCGCAAACTACTTGACTTTTCCGGAAAATCCGGGTATAATAGATGTGTGTAAAACCTATGAAGAAGTGTAAGTAGCTGCTTGACTTCCGGAGCAGAGAACCGGCGTTTGGTGTGAGCCGGGGCGGAAAGAGTCGGCGAATGGGCTTCCGAGGGCGAGCTGAAAGGCGCGGATCTCCGCCGGAGTAGGCAAGCCGCAGCGATACTGTGTTATCAAATCTTGAGTGGACGTTTTTCGTCAAGCGGGGTGGCACCGCAGAAGTGAATTTTCGCTCCTGTCCCGGCATTTCTGTCAATGCCGGGACGGGAGTTTTTTGTTATCCCATTCCGGTCAACGAAAGGAGTTTTTATTATGTCAAACGAAAAAATACCTTACAAGATCTATCTCTCCGAGGACGAACTGCCGAAGCAGTGGTATAACGTCCGCGCAGATATGAAGAAAAAGCCTGCACCGCTGCTGAATCCGGGTACAGGCAAGCCGGTCACTGCCGAAGAGCTGGGCGCAGTTTTCTGCGATGAGCTGGTAAAGCAGGAGCTGGACGACACAACACCGTATATTGACATTCCCGAGGAGATACTGAGCTTCTATAAGATGTACCGCCCTGCGCCTCTTGTACGCGCATACTGTCTGGAAAAGGCTCTCGGCACTCCTGCCAAGATCTACTACAAGTTTGAGGGCAACAATACCAGCGGAAGCCACAAGCTCAACTCTGCTATCGCACAGGCATACTACGCCAAGAAGCAGGGACTTAAAGGCGTAACGACTGAGACCGGCGCAGGTCAGTGGGGAACGGCGCTTTCCATGGCGTGCTCCTATCTCGACCTGGACTGCAAGGTCTACATGGTAAAGGTTTCCTATGAGCAGAAGCCTTTCCGCCGGGAAGTTATGCGCACATACGGAGCATCCGTAACGCCGTCGCCGTCTGTGACAACAGAGGTCGGACGTAAAATCCTCGAAGAATTTCCCGATACAAACGGAAGCCTGGGATGCGCGATCTCCGAGGCTGTTGAGGCTGCAACACATACCGAGGGCTACCGCTACGTTCTCGGAAGCGTGCTGTCGCAGGTACTCCTCCACCAGTCGGTTATCGGTCTGGAAGCAAAGACTGCTATGGACAAATACGGCATCAAGCCCGATATTATCATCGGTTGTGCAGGCGGCGGCTCTAACCTGGGCGGACTCATTTCTCCTTTCATGGGAGAAAAGCTCCGCGGCGAAGCTGATTACAGGTTTATCGCAGTAGAACCGGCATCCTGCCCCAGCTTCACGAGAGGCGTTTACGCCTATGACTTCTGCGACACCGGAAAGGTATGTCCGCTCCAGAAGATGTACACTCTCGGCAGCGGCTTTATGCCATCCGCCAACCACGCCGGCGGACTGAGATATCACGGCATGAGCGCCGTTCTCTCCGAGCTTTACGATCAGGGTCTTATGGAGGCTCGCTCCGTCGAGCAGACGGCTGTATTCGAGGCTGCGCAGAGGTTTGCGAGAGTGGAGGGAATCCTCCCTGCCCCTGAGAGCAGCCATGCGATCAAGGCTGCCATTGACGAGGCGCTCAAGTGCAAGGAGACGGGCGAGGAAAAGACGATCCTCTTTGGTCTGACCGGCACGGGATACTTCGATATGTACGCATATGCGGCGTATAATGACGGTACGATGACTGATTATATTCCAACGGATGAGGAGATCGCGGCATCGACTGCTAATCTGCCGAAATTTGAGTAAGAATAAAAACGAAAACACCGGGTTTCCAAAGGGACAATGTCCCTTTGGCAGAGTCCAGAGGCAGCGCCTCTGGCAGGGTTTGGGGCAGCGCCCCAAGGTCGACCGCAGGTCGACGTTTACTTTAGGCGCCCTGCAAGGGGTGAATCCGGA